>WQXV01000121.1 GCA_009781565.1 Actinomycetes bacterium | reverse complement strand
GCGATCTCAAGGCGACGTTGGGCTCCGTAAGGGAGGTTCGAGGCAACTTCGTTGGCAAGATCTGAGAGTCCGACAAAGCTGAGCCATTTCTCGGCTTCTGCCTGGATCTCGCGCTCTTCTCTGCGTTGACCTGGTGTTTTAAGCATTGCGCCGAAAGCTCCCGCTTTGGTCCGCAGGTGTCGGCCGACCATGACGTTCTCGAGCGCGGTCAACGCCCCGAACAGGCGGATGTTTTGGAAGGTGCGCGAGATTCCGCGCTTGGCGATCGCATGGGGCTTTTGTCCGACCACGCTCACGCCATCGAAGAGTACATCGCCGCTGGTCGGCTCATAGATACCGGTCAGCAGATTGAAGAAGGTGGTCTTTCCCGCACCGTTGGGACCGATCAGCGCGACTATTTCGCCCTTATCGATATACATGTCGAAATCATCGACCGCTTTGAGACCACCGAACTGGATCGTGGCATTTTTCGCTTCCATCAAATGACCCATATGGCGCTGCTTTACCCCTTCCAGTTCCTAGAGTTGCGTGTGATATGACTCTCCGATTTCGTTGCGCTCATCGAAGAGGTTAGTGCTTTCACGTACTGCGTCATCACCGGTAGCGAGCAGCTCGCGCGCTCGTCTCTGAGACGGAATGAGCCCTTGGGGACGTACCGCCATCATGAGCACCATCAGTGCACCGAATACCAGATAGCGATAGTTCGATATCGCGGAGACGACCTCACCGGGAAGATTGCCGAACCAGCCAGCCGAAGCGAATCCACGGATGAACTCGGGGATACCTTGTATCGCGAGTGCGCCGACCACCACCCCGGGTATCGAGCCCATGCCGCCGATGACGACGATAGCCAGAACCAGGGCAGATTCGAGGAAGGTAAAGGATCCGGGACTGACATATGCTTGGAAATAGGAGAAGGTCACACCGGCGATCCCTCCGAAGAACGCGCCGATGACGAACGCGTACATCTTCGCTTTCGTCGTGTTGATCCCCATCGCTTGGGCTGCGACCTCGTCTTCGCGCACTGCGGCCCAGCTGCGGCCCAGTCGCGAGTTATCAAGGTTGCGGATGATCAGGA
The DNA here is from genome assembly GCA_009781565.1 of Actinomycetes bacterium. Lineage (GTDB taxonomy): Bacteria > Actinomycetota > Coriobacteriia > WRKU01 > WRKU01 > WRDL01. Next base: position 2,622 of record WQXV01000121.1, on the reverse strand, counting down.
TGGAGAGTATGACCAGTATCAAGATGATGAAGTACCAATAGACATTCGAGGTGAAGGTGAACTCGAAGCTTCTACCCAGTCTGAAGAAGGTGTTGTATTTGAGCCACTGAAGACCGACCGGCTCGCCCAGAGAATCGCCCAGACGTGGAAGGCCCTTTGCCCCATTGGTCAGCCCGAACATGTTGTTTGCCAGGCTGATACGTACGATCTCAGCAAAACCGAGCGTCACGATCGTCAGGTAGTCGCCACGCAGTCTCATGACCGGCAGCCCCAAGATGAGCGCGACCAAACATGCTGCAAGACCTCCGACGGGAAGCGCAACGAAGAAAGACCATCCGCCCAGAGTCTCACCGAGCATACGTGCGATGGGTACTCCGACCCACATGGCAGCATATGCCCCTACGGCATAGAACGCGATGCGTCCAAAATCAAGCATGCCGGTATAGCCCACGACGATATTGAGTCCGAGCGCGAGCAGAATATACAGTCCAATGATCGCAAAAATGCGGATAAGGAAGATGTGACCGAATCCTTGCAAGAGGATCGGTGCGACGAAAGCCAGCACGATCAAGAGCCATAGCGCGATCTTTTTGATCAAAGACAGGGACCGTAGTCCCTCAAGCATCGGCTTTGGCTCGAATTTAGCGATGATCTACACCTTCTCCACTACTGACTCGCCCAAAAGCCCACCGGGTCTAAAGATCAGTACCAGGATCAATATCACAAAGGCGACCACATCTTTATATCCCGAATAGCCCGCAGGCAGAAAACCGACCGCAAGCGACTCGATCATACCGAGCATGAACCCACCCAGCATCGCGCCGCGCAGGTTGCCGATCCCACCAAGCACGGCAGCGGTAAACGCCTTGATGCCCGGGAAGAATCCCATGTTGAAGATGACGGCTCCGTAGTACATGCCATAAAAGATACCGGCGACCGCGCCAAGCGCCGGACCGATAAAGAAGGTCAGCGCGATGACGCTGTTGATGTTGACGCCCATCAGCTCGGCTGCACCACGATCCTGACTGGTAGCCCTCATCGCCTTGCCCATCCGAGTCTTTGAGACCAAGGTGTCAAGACCGAGCAGGAGCAGGATCGAAGTGACCACGATAAAGATCTTGAGTGAGTTGATGCCATAGCCGAAGTTCACGATGGGAAACACATCGGGAAACGGGATCGGCTTCGAGTCGATCCAGAGCAGTACGGCGTTCTGCAAAAAGATCGAGACACCGATCGCGGAGATCAGCGGAGCCAGTCGCGGCGCATTGCGCAACGGGCGATAGGCGACCCGCTCGATCAATACACCTAACAGACCAGTCAGGGCACCGGTGACGATGAACACGATGATGAACATGATGATCAACCCCAGCACCGAACCGGTAAAGAACTGTTGGAGTGGGCCCAATCCGATCTGTGCCATGCCCCAGGCTGGATCAGAGAGGAACTTGAGCGTGAAAAGGCCGATATAAGCACCGACCATGAACATTTCGGCATGTGCGAAGTTGATCATCAGCAAAATGCCGTAGACCAAGGTGTAACCCAAGGCGATCAGTGCATACATACCGCCGAGGGTCACCCCATTGACCAGTTGTTGAATCAGAATATCCATCGATGCGTCGCCGGTAAACTTCGGTTAGTTACCAGCTCCTGCACCCAGATCCTTAGACTCGACGAACTCCCACGCTTGATCGATCACTTTGTACAGTGAGATGACCTTGTTGTTGGTATCGCCGTTCTCATTAAATGAGATGGTACCGGTCACTCCTTCGAAGTTGCTCTTCTCCACGGCAGCGATCAACGCATCGCGACCGGCAGGTGAGGTCACATCGCCGACTTCTTCGTGGACCGCGATGGCTGCTTTCATGATGGCGAAAGCGGCGTCATAGGAATACGAAGCGAAGTTACCGACGCTATCGAGACTGAAGCGATCCTTGTAAGCGGCAACGAAATCTTGAGCAGCCGGCAGACCCTCGACCGGTGCGCCGACGTTGGTGACAAAGTCACCTTCGACACTTGAGCCACCGATATCGATGTAGTCCTGCTCGGCCATGGCGTCTCCGCCCATGACAGGAGCGCTTGAGCCCGCATCGTGGAGTTGCTTTGAGAATGGAGCGATCGTCTCAAAACCGCCTCCGAAGAATACCAGGTCAGGGTTTTCAGCAGTGATCTTGGTCGAAAGTGCCGTGAAATCTCTTTCAGCGACTTGTGTCTTCTCGCGCATCAAGACGTTTCCGCCTCCGTCAACGAAAGCCTCGTCGAAGAAATCGGCGATACCTTCGCCATAGGTGTCGGAGTCATCCATGACTACGGCGGTCTTCAGACCCATATCCAGAGCGAACATGGCACCGGCAGGTCCTTGAAGATCGTCGGTGGCACAGGTGCGGAAAACACCTTTGAGTCCTTGAAGGGTAAGATCGGGATTGGTCGAACCTGGGGAGATCATGACCACGTTGGCCTCGCTATAGATGGCAGATGCCGGAATCGAGCAGCGGCTGTTGTAGTGGCCGACCACTCCGATGAGGTTTCGGTCAGAGATCAGGGTATTGGCGACCGTCACGGCAGTTTTGTCGTCACTCATGTCGTCGCCCTCGACAAGCTTGAACTGCACGCCGGCAGCCTTGG
>WQXV01000120.1 GCA_009781565.1 Actinomycetes bacterium | reverse complement strand
GAAGTGACTTTGGTACCATCACTTGCGGCATCGTACCATCCTTTGAAAGTGAAGCCCGCTCTGGTGGGAGTTACCAGATCTCCGATCGCCTGTCCCAAGATGACCTCTTTGGAAGCGACAGGGCTTCCCCCTTGGGTGTTGAACGTGACCGTGACCTGGATCGTTCCTGTCGCGACATAGATAGGTATCGTTTTATATTGGTTAGTCGCACCATAGCGATAGAGTAAGAGCCTTAGTTGATAGGATCCCACCGTCGTCGGAGCGGTGATCTCCTTGTTGAGTGCTGGACTCATATTTGTGTTGTAGTTGTACAGCGCGCTGTCTTTGACCGTCGGTGTTGTGCCGTCCAACGTGTAATATACCTTCGTCCCAGCGAGGTTGAGCATCTCGCTTGGTGAAGCGGCGTCAGCCAAATGGAAAGAGGTACCTGGATTGAACATGGTGATGTTGTTCTGCGTGATGATGTTTTCTGCGACCTGCTCGGTCGGTGAACTATGCACAATGATCTGGCCGGGGTTTTGCATCACCGAAGTCGGGATCATATTGCGGTTCAAGATGAGCGTATGCTGTTCACTCGGTCCGAGCTGGCCCATGAAGAATCGTCCGTTCGATGCCCAACTCAACATCGGTGCGACCGCAACGGCGCCGGACAGCTGCATGATGTTTGGTGGGCTGCCCTGCACTATACCTGATGCGCTCGGATAGTAGAAACGCGTCTGTGTCAGCTGTTCTTTCGATATCGTAGCAAGATAGCCATCGAATGCCTTCGTCTGGATATTCCAATCGTTCGAAAGGCATTGGTCGAGGGTGCTCACACCGAATGCCTGGGTCAGTATCCCGGTTATGGTCGGGCCTTCGTTTTCGAGGTATTCCGAGAAGGTCCCATACGTGTTGTAGGCCGAGTAGTTATAGATTTTTGAGCCTTCAGCGATCGCGATCGCCTCAAGCTCGGCAAGGGTGAATTGTTTTACGGGAACGGCAGGGGTCAGACCGGCAGCGTTATAGACCTCGAGAACGATCTCATCTGCTGCACCAGCGGTGCTGATACCAGTATGCAGTGCGCCGATGTGTTCGTCTGAACCTACCATGGGCAGCGATACCTGACCAAGCACTATGCAGATAAGGAGACACAGTACGAAGAAACGCTTCACGGTACCGATCCTTTCCAACCACGGGAGGCATATTCGTTTCCAAACATACCCTATCGTTCGCACAGGCACACTTCGGGGCAAGCCCATACGAATCGGATGGCTTTTCTTATATATTCTCATCATACAAGAGGGTAAGGGCATGTCAAGTTTTTTCGCATCTGATATCGCCAAGGTGTGCTATGTGTCAGGTGAGTGGGGTAGTCACTCCGAGTCAACGCAGGTATGCCATAATGGATGGGCATTGCTCATCGAATGATGATAGAAGGTGCATACCACTATGAGATCAGTTAGCCCTATCCCGATCGTATCGCTCGTAGGCCGTTCAAACTCCGGTAAAACTACGTTCATCGAAAAGCTCATTACTATCCTGCAGGATCAAGGATTGCGGGTCGCCTGCGTCAAGCAGCATCACCGCGACGTTGAGGTCGATGTGGTCGGAAAGGACTCCTGGCGCTATGCCCGTGCTGGAGCAGCTTGCTCGATCATCGCCACTCCTGTCCAGATCTCTTTTGTGCATCAGGTCTCCGAGGCACCATCGCTTGTTGAGCTGGCTTCGATGGCGGCTGACGCTGGCTGCGATGTGGTTCTCCCGAGAGTTTCGGCGCTGCCGATACGGTGGACCGTTATGTTACCGCACGGATCGAACGTAGCGAGGATCCCATGCTGCGAGCTGAAGAAACAGCAGGATTGATAACCGATGATGAGACCCTTGCCGACGTATGGAAACGCGCTGACAAACCCACCTTCGATCTTAACGATCCTGAGGGGTTTGCCACCTATCTACGCACTCAGTACGCTCTGTAGTAAGCACTGTGATATAGTGCAGTGTGTTCGACGTGAAATCGCAGAAAGGGTCATACTATGAGTCCGAAACAAGAGATCGCACAACAATGGATCGATGCTGTCACTCCAGATATTCGTGCAGCTGTCGAAGAGCGAGCTAAAGATGGTGCGATCACCTGCACGATCGCTCGCATTGTTGCCGAGGAACTTGAAGTACCCTATCAGGTGATCGGTGCGGCAGCCAACCAAAGCGATGTCCGCATAATCAACTGCTCACTCGGTTGCTTCTAGGTTTATATGGACTATCCGGTCCCGGTCCTTGCCATCTATGGTGCGCGTAACAGTGGTAAGAGTATCTTGACCAAGCGCCTGGTGGCCGAACTTGAAGATCGGGGGATCCGCGTCATGTCGGTCAAGGGGCTTCTGCATGAGCAGGAACTTGAGAGACCTCGTATGGATGCATGGCGTCATCAACGTTCTGGATCCCAAGTATCGATGCTGACGACTCCGGGTGGCTGGCTGGTGGATCATCAAAGTGATGATCGTGTTTCACTGACAGAGCTTGCAGAGGAAGCGGAGCGCCGTAAGTGTGAGGTACTGATTGTCGAGGGATTTGAAGATGCTGACGTGCCCAAGATCGAAGTGACCCCACGAAACATCGATACCTACAGAATCGACCAGATCGCCGACATGCTCATCGACCAGATCGGCACGCGAAACTGATAAAAAACTGATCTTCCCTTTAGGGTCGCATCCCTGCAAATCCCTGGTTTCTTTTTGCTGCATTTTGTTACTATAGAGGAGATATCAGCAAGGTGATGCCAACTCGGTCCCCTGTTGCTAGAATCGAGGCACGACACATGAGCTTTTATTCTCGTCGAAGAAAGGACTATCTCTATGGCAAACGATCTATTCGGTGGCCTGGGCGCACTCGGTGATCTGGTGGGAGGGATCGCGAAAAGCGTGGTTCCTGCTGACTCACCAGAAGGTAAGCTCCTTCACTCCTCAAGTGCCCTTACCGAGCTCCAGAAACAAGAGAGCGACCTGCTCGTCGAGATAGGCCGAGCGGCGTTCGAGCAAAACCCCGATGCCTATCCTCAAGCAGACAAGCTCAAACTGATCCAACAAGACATCGTTGCAGCACAAGCCGAGCTCGATTCTGCCAAACAAGTGGCCGATGAGGCTGAGGCGGCCAAGACGGCGCAAGACGCGATCGAGCGTTGCCACAGCTGTGGTACGAAGAATCCCGAAGGTGTGAAGTTCTGTCAGGAGTGTGGGACCGAGCTTGGTGCGAAGACATGCACCGCATGCGGAGTCGAACTTGAGCCAGGAGCCCGCTTTTGTGGTGCCTGTGGAACTGCGCAGGAGTGATCGAGATGGCATCGTATAATAAACCTTGTATTCAATGTGGTACGTTCGTCGATGGGGATGCGAACTTCTGTCCCACCTGCGGCACCTCTACACCGTTCTCGTATCGCTGCCCCTACTGCAAGCGGGAAGTCACCGAGTACGAGAGCATCTGCGCGGGTTGCGGTAAACCACTGCGCATCGCCTGTCCCTCCTGTGGACAGGAGACCTTTGTGAGCAAGGCTCACTGTCAACACTGCAACGGCTCACTGGTCGTCGCATGCCCCAATCCCCGCTGTGGCAAGAACCAATTCTTTGCATTGACCAAATGCAGTGACTGCGGCAAAAAGCTCAAGACGAAATAGGAGGAGACGATCATGACCATGCAATCATTCACCCGCAACTATGAGGACAACTCGACCGAGGCGGGATT
>WQXV01000119.1 GCA_009781565.1 Actinomycetes bacterium | reverse complement strand
TTGCTCGACTCCATATCGGCCTTGACATCATCGATCGCAGCAAGCTGATCGGGGGTCTCCTCGTATTCGAAGAGCGCCTCCATCTCGATCTGCTCGAGACTGTCGGGGGCATACTCGAATCCGCTGACCTGCGCACGTCGTGCATACAGATCGATCAGATCGAACGCCAGTTTTTTAGCAGACTCGCGTGCTTTCTTGGTAGCGCGCAGCCACGATTTGGTACCCAGACGGGTCAGCTTGGGTTTGCCCGACTCGCTCCCGACATACTTGGTGATCTTGTCGAGCTGGTCGATCGGCGTATAGAGCGTGTCACCCATGGCGTATTCGAGTTGCAGGCAATCACGCTCGATCCCGTCGACCTCGCGTTTGGTCATCTGCTTGAAGAGCGCCACCCCATAGGTGCGATGCACGACATAGTCTCCCGGTTCGAACCCGAACTTGACCTTATCCAGATCAGCGGTGCGCTGCGTGCTCTGAATACGGGAGAAACGGGGGAAAGCCTCGGCGGTCGTGATCAGCGCGAGCTTCGCGTCATCGATGATGTAGCCACCGGTCAGGTCGCTTTCGACCACGTCGACCTGACCGCGACCGCTGCCCAGCGCGAGGTGATGGGCGACCATAAGATCGGTGACCTTCTCACGCAACCGTCGGGTGGGCAGTGCCACGATGATACGATAGCGCGCATTAATCAGTGAGCGGATCGAGGAGACAAGTTTGGCATCCGAGCTACAGATCTCAGGACGAGTGGCACGCAGGGCCAGTTGTGTCGGGCCGCTGTGAGCTATCGAGAAGAGCGACAGGTGGGCGTTGGGTCCGAAATCGAGCTCTTCGGGAGCCCGATAGAACTGTTTGGCCAGATCGAAGTCCTGGGCTTGTCCGACCAATCTGTCCCAGCTGTGCGCTGCCCCATCGAAGAGGGCTTTAGGCTCGAGCAGGATGGTGATGGTGAACTCTGCCCCATAGTCGATGGCTGTTGATTGGGGGATAAGCCCACGGATCACCTCTTCCATGGTGAAGATGGTCACCTCATCCTCAGAGCCAAGTACCTGCCCTGAAGAGGGGATGAAACGTTTGATCGCCTCGACCTCGTCGTCGAAGAACTCGATACGTACCGGGGTAGCACCCAGTGCCGGATGAATGTGGAGTGTGTCCCCTTTCAGCGTGAAAATACCCTCATCGGTGGCGCGCTCACTGCGCGCATAACCCATCTCGACCAACCGGGCTGCGATATCGGCAAGATCGTAGTGCTCCCCGACTTGGATGTGGAGCGGGTCATAGATACCTGATGAGGGCGATGCGATCTTGCGCATCAATGCCTGGATCGAGGTCACCACCACGACCGGAGCGCCCCTTTGCAGCATCGCGAACGCTTTAGCACGCGTCAGCGTGCGGGCATGATCGGCCGGTCCGATATCCCAGGGGGCCCGGGCCATATCAGGCAGATAGGCCAGATGCGTCGGTGGGAGATAGCCTGCCAGCTGTCTCCTCATACGATCGGCAGCCATTTCGGATTCTGCGATGACCAGGAAGGGTCTGTCCATCCGCTCGAACAGGGTCGCGATCAACGGCGCGCGGACCAGTCCGGGAACCGCCAGGGTCGAGTCGAACTGCTCGGCAAGCTCGCCTTTGATATGGGCGAACTGGTCAAGCCCACTGATTGCGGTCGAGATGGTATGGCGATACGTCGATTGCGTCATGACACAACCATCATACACGCAGTCTCCGGCTTCGAGCTGTGATAAGGTGATGATATGAACCCGACCCCATCAAAAGAGTATGTGGCCAAGATCATGCGACGTTTCGAGAGGGCCTTTCCCGGACCGGTGAGACCGGCGCTTGATTTTATCGACCCCTATCAGTGCGTGTGCGCGGTCTCGCTCTCGGCTCAGACGACCGATGTCAGTGTGAACAAGGTCACCCCGATCCTGTTCGAGAAATATCCTGATGTCGCGTCCATGGCGCAGGCACGTCCTCAAGATGTCGAGAAGATCATCCACTCGTTGGGCTTTTTCCGTAACAAGACCAAGAACCTGATCGGCATGGCGCAGGTGGTCATGGAGGAGTTCGACGGGCAGATACCGGACACCATGGAAGGCTTGACCTCCCTGCCCGGTGTTGCCCGCAAGACCGCCAATATCGTGCTCAATTCGAGTTTCGGTATCGTCGCCGGTATCGCGGTCGATACCCATGTGTTCCGCATCGCCCATCGTCTGGGACTCAGTGAGGCAAAGAATCCCGATCAGACCGAGCGTGACTTATGCGAGGCCTTCCCTCGAAAGCATTGGGGTCGGGTCAACTATGAGATGGTCAACTTCGGGCGCACCATCTGTGACGCCAAGAAACCGCAGTGCGCGACCTGCTTTCTCAACGATCTGTGCCCGTATTATTTATCGCAGCTTGATTAGAACTCGAGTGCTTCGAGGCGCTCGAAGAGTATGTCGATCCGACTGAGGAATTCGGCGGGATCGAAGATACGGTCGAGCTGCTCGCTGGACAGTGGATTAGCAGGATCGGCCTCGAGGAGCTCTCGGTAGGTCTTGCCCTCACGTGCCTGCTGGATATCATCCCAGACCTTCATCGCGTTGCGCTGCACGATGTCATAGGCATCCTCACGCAGCATACCGGTGTCGACCAAAGCCAGCAGTACGCGCGATGAGTAGATCAGCCCACGCGTGCGGTCCAGATTGGCTTTCATGGACTGCGGGTAGAGGATCAACCCGTCAAGGATCCATTCGAGCTTACCCAACAGGTAATCGAGCAAGATGGTCGAATCTGCGAGCACCACACGCTCGGCACTCGAGTGGCTGATATCGCGCTCATGCCACAGTGCGACATTGTCGAATCCCACCTGCGCATTGGCCTGCACCACACGTGCCAGACCGCAAACGCGCTCAGCAGTGATGGGGTTGCGCTTGTGTGGCATCGCGCTCGAGCCCTTCTGTCCTTTGGTGAACGGCTCCTCGGCTTCCAGAGTATCGGTCTTTTGGAGCGCGCGTATCTCGGTCGCGATCTCTGCGGCGCTCGCTGCCACGGTGGCGAGCGTCGCCAGATAGAATGCGTGGCGGTCACGCGCGATGACCTGGGTTGAGAGCGGGTCGCTCTTCATACCCAACTCTTCGCATACATGTGCTTCGACCGCTGGATCGATATTGGAATAGGTGCCGACCGCTCCGCTGATGGCGCCGACCGCACACTGCTTGCGGACGAACTGGAGACGCTCGAGTGCGCGATGCATCGCCCACGCCCAGCGCGCGAACTTCATGCCCATCACCATCGGTTCGGCATGGATCCCGTGGGTGCGTCCCACGCAGAGCATGTCGCGGGTCTCGAACGCGCGACGCTTACATATCTCACCGATGCGTCTGACATCCTCGATGATGATATCGATCGCCTGCATCATCTGATAGCACAGCGCGGTATCTCCCAAATCGGAAGAGGTCATGCCGTAGTGGACCCATTTGGAGGGCTCTCCGATATGCTCGGCCATGTCGGTCAGAAACGCGATGACATCATGGTTGAGCTCGGCCTCGAGCTCATCGATGCGCTCGACGGAAAAGTCGGCCTTCTCGCGAATGACCGCCGCCTCATCCGGTGTGATACCAACATCATCGAGTTCGGCTTGCGCTTCGCAGGCCAGTATCTCGATCTCTTTCCAGATATCGAATTTGTTCTGTAGTTCCCAGATGCGTGCCATCTGCGGACGGCTGTAGCGATCGATCATGATCGGTGAGTCCTTTCTGC
>WQXV01000118.1 GCA_009781565.1 Actinomycetes bacterium | reverse complement strand
GCGCTTCACCGCCGGAGAGCGTGGTGGCTGCCTGGCCAAGCCGGATATAGCCCAACCCCACATCGAACAGTGTCTGCAACTTGCGTTTGCTCGGAGGCACATTCTCGAAGAATGCCAGCGCCTCAGTCACGCTCATGTTCAAGATATCGGCGACATTCTTGCCCCGATAGGTCACTTGGAGGGTCTCATGGTTATAGCGAGCACCCTTACAGACTTCGCACGGTACATAGATATCGGGCAGGAAGTGCATCTCGATCTTGATCTGCCCGTCGCCCTTGCATGCCTCGCAGCGCCCACCGGCGACGTTGAAGCTGAAGCGGCCTTGGGCATAGCCGCGACGTTTTGACTCGGGGGTCGAGGCGAAAAGAGCACGGATGTCATCCCAGACCCCGGTATAGGTCGCCGGATTCGATCGTGGCGTGCGGCCGATCGGTGATTGATCGATGTTGATGACCTTGTCGAGCAGATCGATCCCTTCGACGCGTTCGTGGGCACCGATCCGTCGGTTCGCCCGATGTAGCCGGTTGCTGAGCAGCGGAGCCAGCGTATCGGCCACCAGTGAGCTCTTTCCGCTCCCGCTGACACCGGTCACGGTCGTAAAGGTTCCCAAGGGGATGGCGACATCGATGGCTTTAAGGTTGTTCTCGGTCGCTCCGTGCACGACCAGCTCCCCCTGATCTTTGCTGCGTCGACTCTGAGGTATCGGGATCTCTTTGCGCCCGGTCAGATAGTCGGCGGTCATCGAGTTCTTTGCGGCAAGGATCTTTGCGGGTGGGCCTTGCGCGACCACCGCTCCGCCCAGCTCGCCGGCACCTGGTCCCATATCGATGACATGATCGGCACTGCGGATCGTGTCCTCATCGTGCTCGACCACGATCACCGTATTTCCTAGATCGCGGAGCCGCTCCATCGTCGCGATCAGGCGCGCATTATCGCGTTGGTGCAGCCCAATCGAGGGCTCGTCCAAGATATAGAGCACGCCCATCAGTCCGGCGCCGATCTGGGTCGCCAGCCGGATGCGTTGCGCCTCGCCACCGGACAGGGTCGCGGTCGCGCGCTCCAGGGTCAGGTAGTCAAGCCCGACATCGACGAGGAACTTGAGGCGCTCGACGATCTCTTTGATGACACGTTCACCGATGCGCAGATCATTCTTGGTCAACTTGAGCCCCTCGAAGAATTCGAGGGATTGCTTCGCACTTTTCGAGGTGACCTCGTGGATGTTGACATCGCCGACCGTGACCGCCAAGATCTCGGGTTTGAGGCGCGCTCCTCCACAGGTCTGACACGGGATGACCGCCATGTATTGTTCGTAGCGTTCTCGCTGATTGTCAGAGCTGGACTCGGCATGACGTCGGATCACCTCGTTGACGACCCCGTTCCACTTCACGAACCAGTGGGTATGGCGTCCGTCGCGGGTGATGTAGTCAACTTTGACGTTCTCGCCGCCGGTCCCATACAGGAATACCTCCTGTGCCTCTGCCGGCAGCTCGCAAAAAGGTGTATCGAGATCGACTCCGATATGTTGCGCAACGGCATCGAGCAGTTGCGGATAGTAGTTGCTGGTCATCTGTATCGGTGCGAACGCCCCCTCGTTGATCGTCTTGCTGCGATCGGGGACCACACGAGCAGGGTCGACCTCGAGCCGCGAGCCCAGACCAGCACAGTCGGGGCAAGCGCCATAGGGTGCGTTGAATGAGAAATCGCGCGGTGCCAACTCGTTGAGCGATATGCCATGCTCGGGGCAGGCCAACGCTTGGCTGTAGACGGTCTCATCGCCATCGACGATCGCGATGATCACGCGTCCTTCAGCGATCTTCATCGAGGTCTCGATGCTTTCAGCCAACCGGGTCCGGATACCTTCCTTCATGACAAGGCGGTCGATGACCACCTCGATGGTGTGTTTGTACTTTTTGTCGAGACTGATCGGATCATCAAGTGAACGTACTTCCCCATCGATGCGCACACGTGAGAATCCCTGCGCACGCAGGTCTTCGAGCAGTTTCGAGAACTCGCCTTTCCGACCTTCGATGACCGGCGCGATGACCTGGAATTTGGTACCCTCATCCATCTCGAGTACCGCGTCGACGATCTGATCGCTCGTCTGCCGCTGGATCACCCGTCCACAGACCGGACAGTGCGGGATGCCGATACGGGCATACAGCAATCGCAGATAGTCGTAGATCTCGGTGACCGTCCCCACCGTCGAGCGGGGGTTCTTGCTCGTCGTCTTCTGATCGATACTGACTGCCGGCGAGAGCCCGTCGATGTGATCGATGTCGGGTTTGTTCATCTGACCGAGGAATTGGCGGGCATAGGCTGAGAGCGACTCGACATAGCGTCGCTGCCCTTCGGCATAGATCGTATCGAAGGCAAGTGAGCTCTTCCCGCTTCCCGAAAGACCGGTGATGACCACCAGTTTGTCACGTGGGATCTCGACGCTGATATTCTTCAGGTTATGCTCACGCGCACCTTTTATCACAATATCGGTATTCGCCACGCTGCTCCTCACCCATACGGTGTCCGATATGACCTTAGACAACATTTCAGTATAGCAAAGAGGTGGAGTACGCTACACTTGCACTATGGCAAAAACATACACCAGAACAGGCGACGACGGCTCTACCTCACACCCTCTATCAGGGCGGACGAGCAAGAACGATCCGGTGGTCGAGGTGCTCGGTCTTTTCGATGAAGCGCAGGTGGCGATCGGTTACGCATTGAGCCTCAGCAACGAACCGGTTTTCGCTCAGCTCAAATCCTCACTGATACACAGTATCGATGTCTTGTTCCTGTGCGCCGATGCCTCACCTTCGGCGGTACTGATCACCGATGAGGTCTCATCGCTCGAGCGTGCTATCGATGAGCTTCAGGAAGTTCTGGCTCCTTTGAGCTCGTTCATCCGCCCGACAGGCTGCGACCTGACGTGCCGCCTACATGCCGCGCGTGTCGCGGTGCGACGTCTTGAGCGGGGTCTGTGGCGAGCGATCGAGCGTGATGATTGGGCGAGCTCGGATGCGGCACCCTATCTGAATCGACTCTCCGACTACCTTTTCGTCGCTGCGCGCTGGGTCGATGAGATCGATCATGGTTGAGTCGCAGATACATCGATCGATTGCCTCTGCGAGGTCTGCTCTTGGCATAAAAGACGACAGCGCTCGAGATCCAGCTGAAAGCCTAGCCCAGTACTTTTCTTCACTTCCAGCTGAGGAACAAGTTGTTATAGCATTTTCCGGCGGAGTTGACTCAAGTGTGGTCGCAGCATTGGCTACGAACCTGTTGAGAAGCGAGAGGGTCACCGCGCTATTCTTCGATACCCCGCTCGTACTCGATGAGGACCGAGAAAACGCAAAGCGTATCGCGGATGAGATGCATCTCTCGCTCGAGGTCATCGATTTCGATCCCCTCATCATCGATGCGGTCCGTCACAACCGAGCCGATCGCTGCTACTACTGTAAGAACGCGCTCTTCAGCCTCATGCAGGAATACTATCCTAATGCCTTCCTATGCGACGGTACGAATGCCGACGATGACCCAGCTCGGCGCCCGGGTATGCGCGCTCTCGCTGAACTCGGTATCCACTCTCCCCTGCGCGCATGCTCTATCTCAAAAGATGAGGTGCGCCAGATCGCTCGCGCGCTCGGTCTCTCTAACGCCGACCGAGTTAGTGGCTCCTGCCGTGCGACGGCTCTCCCGTACGATATCGATATCGCGACCGTATTTCGCGCTGATTAAACACACCATTCATCT
>WQXV01000117.1 GCA_009781565.1 Actinomycetes bacterium | reverse complement strand
CCGCTATACTCAATGCGCGTATGGCCGATTCTTGATTGACCACTTCTTCAAAGTCGAGATACTCGTCATCCTCACGTTCGAGAGCGATCACATGTGATTCTTCCTCAGGTTGTGTCGTGACAGGCCCTTCAGCCATAAATGACTCAAGGGAGCGAATGGTCGTTTTTTCGGTCTCAATGATGCGCGCGATCTCACCCAGAGGTCCGCAGAGCAGTGATTTGTCCAATAGCGCCGCCAGGATCGATATCGAGACGACACCAGGACTACACCGAACGGTTCCTGAAAGACTCAACTCCCCGACTACGAGGAAGGGATCGAGCAGGGTCTGCTCGATATATCCAGCCGCGACCATCAAGGCGAGTGCGATGGGAAGATCAAGGCCTGACCCTATTTTGCGCACGTGCGCAGGCGCTAGGTTGACGGTGACGCGTTGAGCTGGGACCTTCAGACCGGTGGACTTAAAGGCCGCACGGACCCGCTCCTTTGATTCTGCGACCGCGGTATCGGGCATTCCCACAATCTGGAACGAAGGCAGTCCTTGAGCCACTTGGACCTGGACTTCTATCGGTATCGCATCGATCCCTGAAAGCACCGCTGAGGTGACGGTGGCGATCATAGATCCGATGCCTCGAATGCGTTAACAAAGTGACGAAGCTCACCGCTTTGATCATCGTATGCGTGTATAGCTATGACATCGAACCTGATTCTCGTAAAGGGAGCCTCGCATCGTTCACTATAGATCTGCGCACAGCGTGCATAACGCTTTTGCCGATCTGTTGTGACCTGCTCTTCGGGTGCTCCCGTATCTAGTTTCTTTCTGGTCTTCACCTCGCAAAAGACAAGACAATCTTCATCGAGTGCGATGATATCAACTTCGCCGAGACGGCATCTCCAATTTCTCTCCAGGATGACCATTTCTTGCATCTCCAGGTATGCGCACGCAGCGAACTCCCCGGCCTTTCCCAATCTGATATGCGTGTTGCTCACGATATCACCTCCACCAACCATGGTGACCGAGCATACCTAACGCAAGCTTAGAGAAGTGATAACGCGGTTTTAACGCGACCCCCTCGACGTATCTAGCTCATTGATAATCCAGCGAGTTTTGTCTTGGCATACTCTCATGGTTTTCCCATGATCATACCAGCGGGAATCAGCAGGTACTCATAGAGGAAAAGTAAGAAAAGTGCGCCTGATCGGCGCACTTATTGGTATCTCTAGTATCCGCGCTCTTTAAGACGCGCGCTCTTACCGACCTTGTCACGCAGATAGTACAGCTTTGCACGACGCACCTTTCCGCGTCCCGTCACTTCGATCTTCTCGATTTTAGGCGAATGTATGGGAAAGGTCCTCTCCACACCGGTGCCGAAACTGATCTTGCGCACGGTGAAGGTCTCGCGATTAGCTGCACCTTGACGCCTGATCACACGACCTTCGAACACCTGGATGCGTTCGCGGTTACCTTCAATGATGCGGTAGTGTACTCTCACGTTATCGCCCACCTGAAAAGGAGCGATGTCCTCGCGTATCTGTTGTTGCTCTATGGCATTGATGATATCCATCACTTTTTCCTTAACTCAGAGACCGACACGCCTCATAAGGCGCAAGGAGTTAGTTTACTATACTATCGAAAGAGCTGCAAACCGGTATGAGATGTTCTGATAGAACCTCAGTAATTGCTGACACGATTGCCTGTTCTGCGATAGACTGCATTGTGACCTCCTAGATCTTCTTTGCGGAATTACTCTAGGAGGTCATTGTATATGTCAGGGCAACCTCGACCCCGAAGAACTTAACTCGGTATGTTCAGCGCAATGCTCCGAAGCGATCGAGCGGCCAGTATGTCCAAAACCCCCGCCCGTTCACGCTGTCGAGTGGTGTCGTACCGAAGACGCGTCCGTCTGCGCTATTGGTGCGATTATCACCCATGACGAAGATCGAACCTTTTGGGACCTCCAGTGGGAATTGCACTCGTCCGATCGGGTAGGTCTCCTTGCCATAGGTGTAAGGCTCATCGAGCGGAACGTCGTTTCGATAGACTTTTCCATCGATCAGATCGAGGGTGTCACCGCCCAGCCCTATCACGCGCTTGATCAGCTGAGGGTATTCACCGGTCGGATCATCGATGATGACGATATCACCATAATGTGGCTGAGCCCCGAGCCAGAATGAGAGTTTGTTCGCAAGCACACGATCGCGCAACTCGATGGTCGGGATCATCGATCCTGAGGGGATCAGATAGGGCTCGACAAGAAACGTCTTGATACCTTGAGCGAGAATGAACGCTAAAACGACATAGATGACCATCTCGAGTATAAAACGACCTATAGTGCGTAAACTCATCGGTTCTCGCCTTTCAACAGATCTGGACGTAGGCGTGCAGTCCTTGCACGTGATTGCTCAAGCCGCCAACGGTCGATCTCCTTATGATTCCCAGACAATAGTATCCCAGGAACGTCTTCTCCACGAAAACTAGATGGACGGGTATAGTGGGGGTATTCCAATAATCCATCACTGAATGATTCCTCAAGCGCACTTTGTCCATGGCCTAAGACACCCTCTATGAGTCGAGCGGTCGCCTCGATGACGACCAGCGCCGCGACCTCGCCACCGTTAAGGACGTAATCGCCGATGGAGATGATGCGATCGGCATAGGTGAATGCGCGCTCATCAAATCCCTCATATCGTCCGCAGACCAGGAGAAGGCGATCGAGATGAGCAAGCTCATGGGCGATGGGTTGCTTGAAGGGTATGCCT
The DNA here is from genome assembly GCA_009781565.1 of Actinomycetes bacterium. Taxonomy (GTDB): domain Bacteria; phylum Actinomycetota; class Coriobacteriia; order WRKU01; family WRKU01; genus WRDL01. Next base: position 1,064 of record WQXV01000117.1, on the reverse strand, counting down.
ATCGGCGCAAGGAAGATCACTTCGGGCTTGCGGGGGTCCAAGGCGATTATCGCTTCGATCGCCTCACTGAGTGGCTCGACTTTCATCACCATGCCAGGACCACCACCATAGGGCTCATCATCGACGGTGCGATGGGGGTCGCTTGTCCAATCACGCAGATCGTGGATGACGAACTCGAGCACACCATTATTTTGAGCTTTACCCAACAAAGAGATGCCCAAGGTGGGCTCAAAGAACTCAGGGAATATGGTCAGAACATCGATCCTCATGAGACCGGCTCCGCATCTGCCTCGACAGCGATGGGGTCACGATCGATCAGTCCTTTCATCAAGGCCACCTTGATGGTCTGCGAACTATCATCGATCGTGCCTACGACATCATCGATGACAGGTATCAGAACCTCGCCATAGCGACCCTCGACGACCCATACGTCGTTAGAGCCGGTGATGAGGGTATCGGTGATAGTTCCTAGATCACCATAGCGCTCATCGCTGACCTGGTATCCAGTCTGACGTGTGAGTGATGCATCGTTTCTTGCAGAAGCTTCCTCGATCGATTGCAGGGTAGCCTCAGCGAGATCTTCTCTGTCGACGACAAGCGCGGTCTGTGCGAGCGGCTTGGCATCCTCGAGATTGTTCAATCCCTCAATGGCTACTTTGGTGAGATCTCCTTGATCGAGCACCTGGGTGATGCGGCCAGCTCTCCACTTCAATGGTGGTGGTACAGCCCATACCTCGACTCCAATGAGTTCGTCTGGGCAGATCCCATCCACGAACTCGACGAGTACCTCGCCTGCAACTCCAAAGCTCTTTCGGATTCTTCCGATGGTTACGAACCGTTGCGTAACCATAGTGGCTCCTAGTTGTTGACTTCGACCTGGCATCCGCCTTGCCCGGCAATCGCTCGCGCTAGCGTGCGTATCGATTTGATCGTCCGTCCACCTCTCCCGATCACTTTTCCGACCTCATCGGGATGTGTGGTGATGGTGATGACCAGTCCCTCTTCGTTCTCTTCTGATTCTTTGATGTCGTCCTCGCGATTATCAACGAGCGATGTTGCCAGAT
>WQXV01000116.1 GCA_009781565.1 Actinomycetes bacterium | reverse complement strand
CCATTTGGAGCAAGTTTCCCTCGCAGCTCTCCGGTGGAGAGAACCAACGCGCTGCTATCGTGCGCGCTCTGATCAACCATCCAAAGATCGTCTTTGCCGATGAGCCGACCGGTTCGCTTAACTCAGCTTCTGGCGTATCAGTGCTCGATGTGCTCACTGAAGTGAACGCGAACGGACAGAGCATCATCATGGTGACCCATGATATCAACTCCGCTTTGCGCGGAAACCAGATCATCTTCATCAGGGACGGTATCGTCAGCGGGCGATGTGTGTTGGGTCGCTATGTCGGTGAAGACGCTGATCGTAGGGCTCAGTTGACCAGCTTCCTCTCCTCGATGGGTTGGTAATCATGCACTCACTGTGGACACTCGCTTGGGCAAACATTCGAAAGACCCGTTCAGCATCGATCACCTTGACAGCGATATTCTTCATAGCTGCCTTGCTGCTCAATGCGGGGTTGCTCGTGCTGATCAATTACGGTGGCTTCTTCACGGAGCTTACTGACGAGTTGCACACCTCAGATGGGATCTATATCATGTCTCGCCACCTGTACAGCCCACAGGTCGTGCGCTACTTCGAAAAGAATCCCCAAGTCACCGCTACGGAAGATATCGACTGCTTGATTATTGAAGGTTTCATCAAGCCGAAGGAGACCGAAAAGAGCTTCTTCTTCGTGTTCTTCGATATGGGACAAGAGCGCAACATGTCGCAGTGGAAGTTCGTCGATGAGCCGCTTGAGCCATCCGGTGTTTACCCCATCTATGTACCGGAAGTGCTCAAATCCATCGAAGGTTATCAGCTGGGCGATGAGCTCACGATCACCTACCGCGACGTGATCGCCGGAAAATCTTACGAGACAGGTAAGGACGATGAGGTCGAGCAGCGGAGCGCGTTGACCTTTACGGTCAAAGGCTATGTCGAGGATATCTATCTGAGCAGCACCGATACCGGTGTCATCGGGTGCTATCTACCGAGCGAGGCCTATCATGATCTAGCCGAGAAACTCAATGCACCGCTCTATAAGGCCCACATCACCTTTGCCGATCTTGATGACATCGAGAGTTTTCCCATCGTGGAGAGCGATCTTCGTGAGCTTTTCTTTATGAACTCGACTTCGCTGATGGCCATGCCGATGACGAATATCCTCGCCGCGATCGATCTGCCTATGCTGCAGACTTCACGGACTATGATGGCGACGATGATCTCTGCGATGATGGTACTCTTCGCGCTGGTCGTCGTGGGGGTATGCTTGCTCGTCGTCTATTTCAGAATAGTGAACAATGTCGAGGAGGAAATGCTCAACATCGGCGCGCTCAAATCGGTCGGGTATACCACGCGTCAGATCATCACCTCGATTGGATTGCAGTTCCTGTCGCTCGCCTTGGTCGGCAGTGCGGTCGGGATCATATGCTCCTATGCACTTCTTCCAGGGATCGCGTTGATATTCGAACAACAGTCAGGTCTCATGTGGGTGCAAGGATTCGATGCTACGATCAGTATCGGTGTGTGGGTCGTCCTCCTTCTCATCACCGCTGCGGTGGTATGGCTTGCCGCACGCCATGTACATGGGCTTACCCCTGTCAAGGCGCTGCGCGGTGAGTCCCATACGAGAGCGTATCGCAAGAACCGCCTTCCGCTTCACCGCTCCCCGCTCGGTCTCTCAAGTACTCTTGCGCTGAAGTCTATCCTTCAAAACCCCCGTCAAAGTATCATGATCTTCATCATCGTCACTGCGGTGGCATTCTCGGGCACCTTCGGGGTCTGCATGTTCTACAACAGCGCCATCGATTCCTCGGCGTTCGCCAAGGTGCCAGGCCAAGAGATCACCAATGTCATCGCAGTAGTCAACTCGGCTAAAAGCTCGTCCGCTGTGCTCAACAAGATCTCGAAGATGAGTGAGGTGAGAAAGGCCATCCATGAAGAAGAGGTTAGCCTTAAGCTGAATGGCATCGACATCTCTGCTTTTGTCATGGAAGATTTCTCACAGAGAGAAGCGAGCAACATCTACGAAGGACGATATCCCGAACAAAATGGTGAGATGGCCCTTGCTGGATTGGTGGCTGAAAAATTTGGGCTTCAGATCGGTGATAATGCGCAAGTCGAGTTCGATGGTAGGGAGGAGACGTTCACGATCGTAGGGCTCAGCAGCGGAACTTTCATGGGCAACGCCGGCAACTCGATTCGAGCCGAGGACTATTTTCGCTTCAATCCGAGCTTTAAGATGCAAATGATCAATATCTATCTGTGGGATACGGTCGACACCGAGGCATTTATCACGACGCTCAAAGGATCGTTCGACAACGAGACCTTTATCGATGTCTTGAATTTCGATGTATTGATGGCAGAAGGCATGGCGTCGTATCAAAGCATCGTCGCAGCTCTGGGTATCGCGATGCTCGTTATCACGGCGTTCGTCATCACCCTGGTGCTCTACTTCGTGATCAGTTCCACGGTCGTTCGAAAACGACATGAATTGGGAATCTATAAGGCGAACGGCTATACGACCGGGCAACTGATGTTTCAGTTCACCCTTGAATGCGTCGTTCCGGTTACTGCTGGAGCGATCCTTGGATGTGTGTTAGGAAGCCTCTACACCAACTCTATCATGGGTCTTGCGTTCAAAAGCGTGGGTATGATGGTCACCAACTTCATCATCGATCCGGCTTGGACCATAGGCTTCGGACTGGTGACTGTCGCATTCTCCTTCGCTCTGGCGCTGCTCATCACCTGGCGTATCCGCTACATCTCCGCTTACGCATTGGTGACTGAGTAGAGCCGGTCGTGTCACACCAGCCAGGTTCCATCAGATGGTAGGGGAGGTGGGATTAGTGCGTATTTGCTTCGCAAATCCGCTTACGTCGCTTCGCTCCTCACAAAACAGTCCACTGGACTGTTTTGGGTCTTCGACCGGTCACTTCCCTGGGGCGCGACCGTCTATCGGGTTCGAATCCCACATCTTCTCTGCGAAAAACAAAGATGACCCAAATGGGTCACTTTGTTTTTGGTAGGGGAGGTGGGATTCGAACCCACACTTTGTGGATTTTAAGTCCACTGACTCTGCCGTTGGTCTACTCCCCCACTTCGAGTGCGCGCTAGTGCGCTCTACGATTATGCCACAGTTTAGTTGGGCAACTCGATCTGGAACAGTGCATCAAGAAACGGCGTCCACGCTCCGAACGGTTGTGCTTTGAGCGGGATGTTGAGAATCTCGATCTGCCGGGTATCATGCGAGCTCTCAAGCGGTTTGCCATCCCGCATCACCACGACCGCATTGTCCCCGACTTCGACCAGTCCCAGCTCCTCACGCGCATACATCCTGATGCCTTCGGTCGTCTCTAAGGATTTGAGCGAGAGCTCAAGCTGGTGGTTGTACTCCTCGATCGCGGCTTTTTGCTCGGTCAGTATGCGCAACTGCCGCGCCTCACGATACCAGATGCGCATCGGCGTGTAATACATTGCGCCGAGCAGTGCCAACAAGAGCACGATGGCGAGCGGTACGATGACGATCATGCGCCCGGCAAAGCGCCCCTTGTTCGCTCCTTCGTTGCGCTGTTTCTTTTCGTCGGTGACTTCTGGTCTGGCCAAGGTTCGTTTCTCTATTTGAGCTGATAGAATGCGTCAAGTCCAGGGTAGCGTGCGCTCTCGCAGAGTTCCTCTTCGATACGCAGCAGGCGATTGTATTTGGCGACGCGGTCGCTTCGTGCGGGAGCTCCGGTCTTGATCTGTCCTGCGTTGGTCGCCACGGCAAGATCGGCGATCGTCGTATCCTCGGTCTCACCACTGCGATGCGAGATGATGACTCCGTATCCCGCTTTTTTGGCCATCTCGATGGCGTCAAGCGTCTCGGTCAGCGTACCGATCTGGTTGGCTTTGACCAAGATCGCATT
>WQXV01000115.1 GCA_009781565.1 Actinomycetes bacterium | reverse complement strand
TGATTAGGTTTATATCCTATCAGGTCTCAGCTCAATAATCACGCTTTTGAACCCAATGAAACCTCAAGCGTCAGAGCAGCAGTGGTTTCGGCTATTAGTACGGTGGGAACAGGCGAGATGAGGTGGGCGCGGGAGGCTCTCTGCTGGTAAGCGCGCTGACTAGCGCTCGAGGTAATCGATACTCCAAACCTGGGGTCTGTGTGTCGAATACCAGTTGACCCACAGGCGCAGTGGTGTGGCGTACTCGTCTGCAGCCAATACGAAGGTGGAGCGATACGGCTGCCAGGTGTTGCTCCCTTCCATCAACGCGTCAGGTTGCGGGTAGGTCATCTCGCTGAGGTAATCGAGGCTTGTCTGTGCCCAGTAGAGATTGCGGATGCGCCTTTTGCCGTCATAAGCCTGCCCATTGATGAGCATGACGATCTGGTCGGTAACTCGATCACGCTTCGCTGACAGATGCCACGGTCTGACCGGCGGGAGACCCTCTGGTCCGATGATGGCCTGCTCTGCGCTGGGCTCGCAGACGATCGGATCACCATAAGCAAGACCATCGAGCTCTCCTCTCATGACGATGACCCCATAAGTCCCGTTGACTGCGTTGCTGACCGCAAGCATATAGTGCATCCCGTCATCATCGATGACCACACTAGGTGACAGTATCGAGTCGTCACGTGTGAACGATGGAGTCCTCAAAGAGCGTTGTTCAAGATCGAAGGACACCTCGCCGGTGGTGTTCGTCGTACGCGCACGGATATCAAGACGATGTATCAAGATCGTCGCCTCATCATCACGTCCCAGGCTCTCCCGATAGTAGAGCTCGATCAGATCATCATGAGGGTTGTAGACGATCGTCGGGTCGGAGTTGTAACGCGCATGTCGCGCATAGTCAGCGGGGGTTTCGACCAGCGGCTGAGGTATTCCTTGCGGGACCTGCCATGAGACGCCATCGTCCGAGACCCATACACAGGGATTCTCGTAGCGGTCGTTGGCGCCAGGATAGGGTGAGCCACTCATCCAATAGCGATGCCCTCCCCACTGCTCAAGACCATATTCGACCGAGAAATCGATCACCGTGGGATGGGCGATCTGTCCTGAACCCTCGTAGGTCGGGATCACCAGCGTGACACTGTCTTCCAAATCATTCGCAACGGTGCGACAACCTGCCAGTGCCGAAGCGCTGCACACCAGCATCAAGAGGAGAAGGAGAAAGCTTACGCGCCCTGCGCGAGACCCTCCAAGACGAGCTCTGCCATATGGACCCATCCGTCACCTTTCTTGCCTCTGACAAATGCGGCGTTCTTGTAGTGCGAGATCGAGCTCATCACACCGGGCGAGCGGCGTGCGTTCTCGACCATCAACGCCACCCCGACGCTGGAGGCGCATTGTAGATCACTGAGCCCATCACCGATCATCAGAGCATGCTCGGGCTCGACACCGCGTCGTTTGAGGTCGACCGTGATCGCGTTGGCTTTGCTGACACCGGCCGGTACGATATGGTAGGCATGGATCTGCTCCTGATCGGGTGAGATCGGTTTTGCCAGAGTATGTACTTTGGGGTTGATGGCCCCATTCTCGGTCACATCGACCGCGATATCAAGTCCATCGAGTAGCACCTGTGCTTTGACCAGGTCGATGCGTCCGCGCAGCAACTCGGATGCCTTGCGCGGCTCATCCCAAGGCGTGTGGGGCTCGAGCTGTCCGGGAAAGGCTTCATAGAGAAGTTCGGCCGCGCCCTCGTCCTGCATCACCTGCAGTGGTGTGCGCCCTTTCAGGATCTTCTCGTCCCAGTGAGGCAAGATGTAGCGCTCCTCGCGATTCTTACCGGTCCACCACGAGAGTACCGCTCCGCTTTCCCCGATAAAATCATCAAGTCCGCACATGCGTACGATCTCGACCAGCTGGAAGTCCGAGCGCCCGGTGGTGGGGATGATCGGGATGCCGGCTTCGGTCAGCTCGACGATCACTTCGGCGACCCGTGTCGATGGATTACCTTCTCCGTCGACGAGCAGCGTGCCACCGCGTCCGAGCATCGTCCCATCAAGGTCGGTATAGATAGCCTTGATATGGCGCATGCGTTCGAGCAGCTTGGGTTTATCGTCTATGAGGTGTTGCATGTATACTTCCTTATCATCAGGTGGTGCTCCCCCGCGCGCTCACCTGCATGTATCACGCGGTTTTTCTATCCTACGATTCTTTGGACTCTCTGACAAGTTGGATGACCTCTTGCGATACAATAAACACGCTTGGCGGTGTGCGCAGGATCTGCGCATGCCTGTTGTTCGTGTTGACGGTCATGGGCGAGTGAACAAGGGTGTGTTTCACCTGTTCACTTGATGCATCGAGACGAAAAGGACGGGTTGTGGCAAGCGAAGAGACCAAAGTTCGCCTTCTGGACGCAGCTACCGCAGCTGATGAGGATCTCTACGTCACCTATACGACCAACATCGACGGCTACCACAACGAACTCGTCGAGCTGATGCGTGAGAAATATGGCGAGAACATCATCTCGCACGACACCGGACCATCACTCATGGCGCGTCTGTTCGAATCCTTCATCAATCCCTTCACCATCGTCTTGTTCCTCTTGGCGATCATCTCACTGTTCACCGATGTCATCATGGCCGCTCCTGACGAGCGCAGCTGGGTCGCATTCATCATCGTGCTCTCAATGGTCACCATCAGCGGAGTGCTCCGCTTCGTCCAAGAGACCAAATCCGGAAACGAGGCCCAGCGCCTCTCCGAGATGGTCGAGACCACCATCGCGGTCAAGCGCTACCCCGACGGTATCGTTGAAGTTCCCATCGATGAGTTGGTGGTCGGCGATATCATCGTGCTTGCTGCCGGTGATATGATTCCGGCTGATGTACGGTTGTTGACAGCGAAGGACCTGTTCGTGAGCCAATCGGCTCTGACCGGTGAGAGTGAGCCGGTCGAAAAATTCGCCGAACCTTCTGCTCACGAGTCGAATAACGCGCTCGACTACAACAACCTTGCCTTCATGGGTACCAACGTGATCAGTGGTTCTGCCACCGCGATCGTGATCGCGATCGGGGATCAGACCATGTTCGGCTCGATCGCCCAAGAGGTGCTCGACTCAGCCGATACCTCGAACTTCGAGCAGGGCGTCAACTCGGTGTCCTGGCTGCTCATCCGCTTTATGGCGGTCATGGTACCGATCGTCTTTTTGGTCAATGGACTGCGCCGTGGCGACTGGATGGAGGCATTCCTGTTCGCACTCTCGGTCGCTGTCGGTCTGACCCCCGAGATGCTGCCGATGATCGTCTCGACCAATCTGGCCAAGGGTGCCGTCTCGATGTCGAAAGAGAAGGTCATCACCAAGCGCCTGAACTCCATCCAGAGCTTCGGAGCGATGGATGTGCTGTGCACCGATAAGACCGGCACGATCACCCAGGACAAGATCATCTTGGAGTACTATCTGGATACCGACGGCAACGAGGATGACCGCGTGCTGCGTCACGCATTTCTCAATAGCTATCACCAGACGGGGCTTAAAAACCTCATGGATGTCGCGATCATCGCGCATGCCAACGATGAGAACATGGTCCATCTGTGGGAGAACTACCACAAGGTCGATGAGATCCCCTTCGATTTCAACCGCCGTCGTATGAGTGTGGTGGTCGAGGATAATAACGGCAAAACCCAACTGATCACCAAGGGTGCGATCGAGGAGATGCTCAGCGTGTGCTCCTATGTCGAGGAGGGCGGCACGGTCGTACCCATCACCGATGAGATCAAACAGCGTGTCATGGAGCGCGTCCACGAATACAACGAGGATGGGCTGCGCGTGCTCGGCATCGCTCAAAAGACCAATCCCTCTCCGGTCGGTGCGTTCTCGGTCGAAGACGAGAGCGACATGGTGCTCATCGGCTATCTTGCGTTCCTCGACCCACCCAAGGAGAGCACCGCTGAGGCGATC
>WQXV01000114.1 GCA_009781565.1 Actinomycetes bacterium | reverse complement strand
CTACGCAGATATCCACCCCATATTTTGCAGGAATCTCGATATCATGACGCCAGATGTCGACACCGCCTTGCAGGATGGTGATCAGGACCCCATCGGCTGCACGGAGTGCTTCGGCGCGATCATCGGTCGCGGTGACCGTCGCCGGATAGTTACCGGCCTCTATGATCTTTTCTATGGATCTTTGAGCAAAGTCGAGCCTTTCAGGATCGATGTCCATCAGGGCGATCTCAGCATCGCTGAATGCAGGAAACGTAAGGATATCGCGGACAAGATCGCGTGTGAACTCGAATGAGCCTGCTCCTATGAAGGCGAACTTCTTTCCCACGATACTCCCCTTATAATCCACCATAATTATACGTGATTACACCTTCGTGCCTGACGCTTGTAGAGGATGCTCCCATATCTTATTCGGTTCGAGCATGAAGATCTCTTGCGCTCATCTCAAAATGCAAAAGCCCCGATATTCGGGGCTTTTTGCTTGATCGATCATTTGGCTGATCTAGCGAGTGCGATGCTCTTTACGTCGATAGGATGCAACGAGACCTGTCAGAGGGATTGCCATGCTCAGCAATGTTACCCAACTAAGAATTGCCGTATGGTCACCAGTCGGAGGTACGGACGATCCCGTATATGAGTTCACGAAGATCGCACCGGTGTGATTCTCCAGGCTCGCGGCGGTCAATTCATCCACATCGGTCAGATTGTCTACCAGAATTTCGAGATCGGTCATCGAGATGTAGCCCACATCGTAGGTCCCGTTCTCATATACCTCGACTATCACGAACCATATTTCATCATCAAAGACCCACCCGGCTGGATTGTCAAAATTCACTTCTCCAATGAGGTACACATACTCACCGACTCCGAGATTCTCAAGGATGAACGAGAGTTTTCCTGGGCCAGTGATGCTTGCCCATCGCTCGGTACCTGCAGCGTAATCGCCCCCTTCATCATCATATCCTGCCATGACGAAGTTGAACTCGGGCATTACTGCTGGATTGCCGCGAACGATCTTCTCAATATTGATCTCGACATCGACCGTATCACTTGGTGTTGGCGGCTCATCTTCCTGATAGAGCCCGATCTCCCCGAATGCAAAACCTTCACTCTGTTCTGGCGCCGTTATCGTTATCGTCTCAATGGTCAGGTCCCCCGTCGCGTAGAACCCAAAACCGGCGGCACCTGCATCTGCTGATATCTCCTCGGTATAAATCATTCCATCGTTAGCTTGGACTGAGATATCGTGTACACCACTATTTGGCTCGACGTACACGACAAATGCTTTAATATTCTCAGGCAAGGTAAGGGTCACGGAGTCACCGTAAACCATGAAGACGAGCCCCTCATAGCCATGGCTCCAACTGTTCCAGCCTCCGTCTGGAACAAAATATGCCGCAACCGATGACTCTCCCGTTGTCGTGAACACGATGTCTCCGGCAAACGTGGGGAGGATCTCAACTGGTTCATCCTCCTCAAATCCCGGATCTGCCACCTGGGTAAGGGGAAAACCGCCCAGGCTTGCCGGTGGCGCGGCTGTCCCCAAGGCTTGGAACTCGATCGTTCCTGCCGCAAAAGCTGCAGCTGAAAAGACCGCAATTCCAACGAGTGCGAGCACCAATGAAATCATCAATCTCTTTGACATGGTCATACGGAGACCTCCCTGTTGCTAGGTATTGATACAAAAGACATATGCACATTATAACGGTTTATTTCGTTTGTATGGAAAGAACCATGGGAAGGTCGAGCAGTTTTTTACCGGTATACCCATTATGCAACTCAAGGTTGTCAAATACTTGCATAATTCCAACTGGAATAGGTGGCGCTCAATTGCGTGCAACCGTACGCTTGAAATAGGTAATGGTTTGGCAGGTGTATGAACGGGAGAAAAGAATGCTCAAAGTGAGGTATTTGAAAGTCATCAAAAAAAGTGATTTACCCTATTGACAATAATATATTTTGTTGTATCATACTATATAAGCTATAGTATTATATGGGAGTCAGAAGGAAGGAATACCATGAGCACCAACGAGAACACCATCGAAACCGCGATCGAGACCGTTGAAGAGCAACCATTCGAGGCATACACCCCAGAGAAGGTAAACTCGCGCAGCCGGCTGTGGATTCCGGGACTTGCCCTCGTTCTCGTACTCGGTGGTGTCGGTTACTGGTATGTGAACTCACAGCAGGCGATCGAGGTCAGCACGGAGACCGTCACCTCGAAAGACCTCTCCCTCGAGATCATCGGCTCCGGCAGGATGATCGCTGATCACCCCACCGATGTCTATACTAAAAGCCCCGGCACGATCTCGAAAGTACTGGTAACCGACGGACAGACCGTCGCGATCGGTGAGCCTTTGGTGGTACTCGATCAAGAGCTACTGCAGATGCAGTTGGCTCAGGCGGAAAGCGGACTTGCCCAGGCACAGAGCACTCTTGCACAACTCAATAGTGGGATCAACGATCGACAGGCGGCGATCAATGCTGCGCAGTCCGGAGTCAATGCCGCAGACCAGGGGCTCGACAGTGCTTATCAACTTCAAGCACTTGCCGATGCCAGCGTCACGGATGCGATCGCCTACCGCGATTGGCTCTATGCGACTCCCGATCCTGCACCCGAGGAGCTCCTGGCGGCCGAACAAGCTGTCAGTCAAGCAAATATGGGTCTCCAGCAAGCTAATGCCGGTATCGCCCAAGCCCAAGGCTCCGCCGCGATGGCTCAAGGCTCTCTCGCCCAAGCCCAGGCAGGCGACCCCGCCTCATCGATCGATGCAGCGAACTCCTTGGTCAAGGCAGCCCAAGACCAGGTCGATCTTGCGAGGCGGGCGCTTGATGAAGCGACCATAACCGCACCGGTCGCAGGTACGGTGGTATTCGCCCCGACCGCAGCAAGTGCGCAGGCACAGGCCTCGGGAGCAGGCACTCCGCTTGCAGGAGCATCACTGATGAAAGGCTGTGCGGTCACACCAGGTATGCCGATCATGACCATCATGGATAATACATCGATGCTCTTCGAAGCTGAGATCAGTGAAGAGGACATCGGACGGGTAGCACTAAAACAGAGCGCCTCGGTCATCCTTGACAGCAATACCACCAATCCCCTGAAAGGAACAGTCGTCTCGATCGACGAGGTCGCTCATAACACCCTGACGGGTGGGACGTTCTTTTCAGTACGGATCCAAATCAATAAAGCGGCGGATCTATCGCTTTGCATCGGTATGAAAGGCGATGCGACGATCCAGATCTCGCAGCTCAGCAGTGCGATGACCATCTCACGCAAAGGTCTGTTCTCCGAAGAGGGAGAGAACTTCGTCTATGTCGTTGAGTCAGGACAACTGCAAAAGAAGAGCGTAACGGTCGGCGATGTCACTGATGAGGTGGCCGAGATCAAGAGTGGTCTCACCCTGGGAGAGAAGATCGCACTACCGGACAACACGTCGTTCGAAGACGGTCTCAAGGTAGCCGAGAATTAAACACTTAGATACAGCGAACAGGATCGACTCATGAAAACGGTAGCCCTAGAAACCAGAAAGCTCAGCAAGGTCTTTGAGAATGCCACCCGGCAACAAGTGGTACTGCGAGATCTTGATCTCAAGATCTATGAAGGTGACTTCACCGTCATCATGGGCGCTTCGGGTGCGGGAAAATCCACCCTGCTCTATGCTCTGTCCGGTATGGATCGCCCGACCCGTGGATCGATCGGCTTCTTCAACGCCGAGATCACCGGCCTGTCCAATGACCAACTCGCCGTCTTTCGCAGACAGAACTGCGGTTTCATCTTCCAGCAGATGTTCTTGATCGACAGCATGAGCATTTTGGACAACATATTGATGTGCGGTCTGCTCACATCCACCGACAAGAAGAAGATCGTCGAGACCGCAAAGGATCTTCTGCTCAAGGTCGGTCTGGATGAGACCATTTGGAGCAAGTTTCCCTCGCAGCTCTCCGGTGGAGAGAACCAACGCGCTGCTATCGTGCGCGCTCTGATCAACCATCCAAAGATCGTCTTTGCCGATGAGCCGACCGG
>WQXV01000113.1 GCA_009781565.1 Actinomycetes bacterium | reverse complement strand
ATGTTATGCGTCACGATGACGATGCAGTAGTCCTCTTTGAGCTGCGCGACCAGTTCCTCGATCTTGAGCGTCGAGAGCGGGTCGAGCGCCGAGGTCGGCTCATCCATCAACAGTACCTCAGGATGCGTGGCCAGCGCACGTGCGATACAGAGACGTTGCTGCTGCCCACCTGAGAGCCCGAGCGCTGGTTTTTTGAGGCGATCCTTGACCTCTTCCCAGATCGCGCCCCCTTTGAGGCTTTCCTCGACGATCTGGTCGAGGACCTCACGCTTCTTGACCCCATGCATGCGCGGACCGTAGGCGATGTTGTCATAGATGCTCATGGGGAAAGGATTGGGGGCTTGGAACACCATACCGATCTTCTTACGTAGGATCGTCACATCGACCGCCTTGGCATAGATGTTCTCGTCATCGAGCAGCACCTTTCCGGTGATCTTGACGTTGTTGACCGTATCGTTCATGCGGTTGAGCGTCTTGAGATAGGTGGACTTCCCACATCCGGAAGGCCCGATCAGCGCGGTAACCTCTTTGTCCTTGATATGGAAGAATATGTCTTTGAGCGCGTGATTATCACCGTAGTACAGATTGAGATCCTCGGTCTTTATCTTGGTATCACTCATTCTTACTCAACCTCCCAGCGAGAAACCGCGTCATCAGATTCAACGATATGACGATGACGATCAAGACAGCGGCGATGCCGAATGCCGTCTCATTATCACCGCGTGATGCAGCGTAGCGGTACAGCTCGACCGAGAGGGTCGATCCCGAACTCGCGAACTGTTGGAACAGGTTGCCGCGTGGCATATACATCGCACTTCCGCCGGCTACCAGAAGCAGCGCGGCACTCTCTCCCACCATACGCCCGATCGAGAGGATGATACCGGTCAGTATCCCCATCAGCGACGAGGGGAGCAGGACCGTGCGCACCATATACCACTTGGTCGCGCCCATGCCCAGGGCACCCTCACGATACGATTCGGGAACCGAGCGCAGCGCCTCTTGCGAGGTGCGGATCATGATCGGTAGGACCATGATCGCCAAGGTCAGCGTGCCGGCGATGAGCGAGACCTTCAAGTCGAACATGAGGACGAACATCATATAGCCGAACACACCATAGAGGATCGAGGGGACTCCCGAGAGTGTCTCGGTCGCGAACTCGATCAGCCGCACAAAACGCTTGCTGGTCGCATACTCGTTAAGATAGATCGCGCCACCCACCCCGATCGGGACCGATATCAAGAGCGCTGCCACGATGATGTAGAGGGTGTTGATGATTGAGGGAAGGATGCCGATGGTCTGATCGACCGGATTGGGAGCGGTCGACAGAAACGGTATCGTGACATGAGGCAGCCCACGGTAGAGGATGACACCGATAAAGAAGACGACCATGGCAAGCACGAGGGCAGACACCAGATAGATCACTCCATAGATGGCCTTCTCCATCGGTCGGCTGATATGCTCGGTTATAGCGCGGTGATTTGAAAGCTCTGCGACAGTCATATCAGTCCGCCGATCTCTTCAAGAGCATGTTCAGCGTTATATTGATGAGCATGATGAATATGAACAGGACGAGCCCGATGCCGTAGAGCGCTTCGCGGTGAAGACCGCTCGAATATGCCCATTCGATCGGTATCGAAGCGGTGAGCAGTCGGACCGGACCGAGCAACTGGGGCATGATCGCCGCGTTTCCGGCGACCATCATGACCGCCATAGCCTCACCGATGGCGCGTCCCACTCCCAGTACCATTCCGGCTACGATCCCATTTTTTGCAGCAGGTACGGTCACCTTGATGATGCTCTGGAGCTTGGTCGAGCCCAGCGCCAGCGAGGCATCCTCATACTTTTGCGGGACCGCACGTATCGAGGTCTCCGATACCGAGATGATGGTCGGCAAGATCATGATGACCAAGATGATGATCGCGGCAAGCAGGGAGCCGACTGTGGGAAGACCCAGTGCTGCCTGCAACTTGAATATCAACGGAACGATCAATATCACGCCCAACAGACCGTAGACCACCGACGGTATGCCTGCCAGAAGATCGATGATCTGGCGCAAGACCCCTGAGAAACGTTTCGGTACGAGTTTTGCCAGAAAGACCGCTACCAGCACCCCGACTGGAAGCGCGATCAGGATCGCCGAGAAGGTCGCGATGATCGAGGCGAGTATCATGGGCGCTATGCCGAACTGAGAATTCGTGGGATTCCACACTTGGCCGAACAAGAAGGGAACGACACCGATCCGCGCGATCGCCGGTCCTCCTGAGGTGATCATGTAGGCCGTCATCGCGATCACACAGACCACTGCTGCGAAACCGCACACGATGAACACGATGTTCATCACCCGCTCGATCAGTGTTTTGGAGCCTCTGCTACCGATGATCGTGTCGACACGTTCCCGTGCGCTGTCTGCTGATTCCATGTTCGTTCTCTTTGCTTTCGAGGCCGCAGTGAGGGGCTACGGCACTACTACTCTGTCAAAACAAGCGAGCAGCATCAGCCACGAGAACTGGATCCAGTCCTCGTGGCTGTGTGAAACTGCTGCTTGTTCATCATGCTTCTTGCTGTCCTTTAGTTGATAGGAAGCAGTTTGTTATCGGCGACCAACTTCTGGCCCGCGTCACTCAAGATGAAATTGATGAATTCCTGTGCGGCAGGAGAGAGTGCTGCCCCCGATTTCGTCACAAGCAAAAATTCACGCTTGAGTGCATAGGAACTATCTTTGAGTGTCGCTTCGGAGATCTCGACCCCGTTGTACTTGACGGTGTTGACTTGCGATGCGTCGACATCGGAATACGACATGTAGCCGATCGCGTTGGGGTTACCGGCAACATTGGTCTGGACCTTACCGGTGCTATCTTCGATGCTTGCGGATGCGACGATGTTGCTGCCGCCTTTTTCAAGACCGATGATCTCAGCAAATGCATCACGCGTGCCGGAGCCATCTTCACGGGTGACGACGGTGATCGGAGCGCTTGCACCTCCGACCTCGGACCAGTTGGTGATCTCACCGGTGTAGATATCACGCAGTTGCTCGGTGCTCAGATCGGCAACATCGTTGCCGCTGTTGACGACGATCGCGATACCATCGATCGCGTACGGGATCGCATCGAGTCCATCCTCGGTTCCGTCATCTTTGAGCTCACGGCTTGAGTGGCCGATCTCATAGAGTCCATCGATGGTCCCCTTGATGCCGTCTCCCGATCCATTCATCTCGTAATCGATCGTCGCCTCACGGTTGTCATCTTGGAATTGGTAGATCAAAGCGTTCATGACCTTCTCGACCGAGGTCGAACCGCCGGTCTTGACCACACCGCTGACCGCAGTCCCATTCGAGTCGTCGCTTGTCGTGGTGGATGTGGTGGTCGTTGTGTCATCACTGCCACCACAACCGGTGAGCGCGAAGACCAACAGTAAGACCGCCATGGCTATCAGTATCAGTTTGGTTGTTTTCACTTCTACTCCCTTTCTCTTTCTCTGTCTTCCAATGCTTTACCCTCAATGTGCCTCACATGGAAACAGCCTCTGGATCTTTGGCTTATCCATAAGCCCATTAAGGGTAGTTCTCTTATAGGTGCTCAGAGTTAAGTCTATGTAAAATAGCCCCTTTCTTTGTTAACTAAAAGTAAACTAACACCTGCATCGCCTCTATTTATGCGAGTATTCAATCACAATACAAATAGGGCGAGAAGAGAGATGATCTGTGGCACGAATTCTGATAATCGAGGATGACTTCACCATCCGACAAAGCATCGAGTATGCGTTGCGGCGTACCGGATACGAGGTCAAATCGCTCAATACCGGTACGGGAGCACCCCAGATCATCGGTGAGTTCGCACCCGATCTGATCGTGCTCGACCTGATGCTGCCTGGCATGTCAGGATTCGAGATCGCCGAGGCGGTGCGCGCCAAAGACACCGAGACCGCCATCATCATGGTCAGCGCGCTCGATGAGAACGAGGACAAGCTCGCCGGTTTCTCACTGGGCGCCGATGACTATGTCAGCAAGCCATTCTCGATGGAAGAGCT
>WQXV01000112.1 GCA_009781565.1 Actinomycetes bacterium | reverse complement strand
GTAGGTCAGATCACGATCGTCATCGCGCTCTCACTGCTCTTCGCCAACGTATTCATGCTTTTGATCATATCGTTCTTCAAACGTCAGCAATCACTGGCAGCCGTCGGCACGATCATCGGTACGCTGGTCGGGTTTTTGAGCGGCGCCTATATCATGGTGGGAATGTTCGGGGATACGATACGCAATATCTTCGGAATGCTCCCTTTCCTGCAGCTTACCGTCCTCTCACGTCAGGCTTTTCTCTCGCGTCTTGAGGAGGTCACCCCGCTTACGCATGACATGCTTGCCGGTGAGCTTGCCCGAGACTTTGGATTCGAACTTTGGATCGGCGACAAGATGATCTCATACCGTCTGACCATTCTCATAATCGTAGCGACCACCTGCGTCATCCTGGTGTTGCTGAGCCTTACCTTCTCGCGACTGCGAGACGCCGAGTGATCGCAGCCGAGAACGAGAGCGCATAATGGGCACGTTCGGTTTCTCATACGTCGGATTGATCTATCTCCTGTGCTTGTTCATTCCCAATGCTTTTTGGGCACGCAACAGACCGAGGGGATACACAGAGCTGGTACCGTCTGAGAACAAGGTGCTCCTCGCATTTGAACGGGTCGGCCAGATACTCGTCACCACATTCGCTCTGGTGTTCCGTAACTTCAATGTGCAACCCTTCTCTTCCTGGAGCTGGTGGCTGGTCGCCTCCATACTTGCAATGGCGCTCTATCTGGCCTGCTGGATCCGCTATTTTCGAGATGGACCGACCCTTGGACTGTTCTATGGGAGCTTTCTGGGAATCCCGGTACCGCTTGCCAGTTTACCGGTCCTTGCTTTCGTGTTACTGGGCATCTACGGGAGAGTGTGGTGGATGGTTGCGGCGGCTCTTGTGCTTGGCATCGGACATATCGGTATTCACCTGCAGCATCGAGGAGCCCTCAAGAATACCTGCAGCTAGGCGCGCAGGAAACGTAAGCGGCTCATAACTTCTTCACAGAGCGACGGTTCCGGATTCTGATACACTCAACTTAGAGATATGGAATGGATCGGAAAACGGATCAAGCTACGACGTCCTCGGGTCGAGGATAGGGATGTCATATACGAGAAATGGGCATCCGTCCCGGAAGTGACCACATACATGGCATGGCCAACCCATCGATCACACAAAGATTGTGACGCGTTTCTGGTGATGAGCGATGCGATGTGGGATGAGTACGGTTGTGGTCCCATGATCATCGAGGATCGGGAGAGTGGTGAGATCATAGGAAGCGCTGGTCTGATGTTCGATGGATCAGATGAGGTGGGTGTCGGCTACATTCTCAGCAAAGAACACTGGGGTCAAGGTTATGCCACTGAAGCTCTCGAACTCGCCATCGTTGGAGCACGCGATCAAGCCATCGAAGAGCTGGTGTGTGGAATACATCCGGCACACATCGCATCGCGTCGTGTCGCTCAGAAGTGTGGGTTCACCCTATCTGCCGACCAGCCCTCATCACGACTGGTCTTTCCGCAGATCGATAGCGAGAATGAGGGATACACGGTGAGATATATTCTTGTCCTTGAAGAGGTGCGAGAGGATAAAACACCCGTTCAATAGGCATAAAGTAAGTGGGAGAGGAAGAGGTTGAGCTATGAAAGTACTGCTGATCAATGGGAGTCCACGACAGAAAGGTTGCACGTTCACGGCATTGAGTGAGGTTGCAGGTTCGTTGCAGAAAAACGGTATCGAGACCGAGATCATGTATCTGGGTACCGAGCCGGTCGCCGGATGCACGGCATGCCTTGCGTGCCGAAAGAGTGGAATGTGCATCATCGATGACAAGGTCAACGAGATCCATGAGCGTATCGATGAGTTCGATGGATTCGTCTTCGGCTCGCCGGTCTATTATGCGAGCGCGAATGGTTCGCTGTGCGGGTTCCTCGACCGTCTCTTCTATTCGAACGGGAAACTGTTTCGTAATAAAGTCGGAGCTGCGGTCGTCTCCTGTCGCAGAGCCGGCTCAACTGCTGCGCTCGATCGGCTTAATAAGTACTTCACCATCAGCAATATGCCGGTGGTCAGCTCGCAGTACTGGAACATGGTGCACGGCAACACGCCCGATGAGGTCAAAGAAGATCTTGAGGGTCTGCAGGTCATGCGGACCTTGGGCACGAACATGGCATGGTTGCTCAAATCGATCGAGGCGGGACGGGCTGCAGGGCTTGCTGCGCCCGAACTTGAGGACAAGATCTTCACCAACTTCGTTCGATAAAACACCTCAAGTAAGGTATACTAACGCTTGCGAGAAAATTTGCGTGTGTGTTTGCTGCCAAAGACAGCCGGTGCCCATAAGGGCTTAAGGGGGAAACCCGCCTGCCGAGGTAGTCGCGAGATGTGTGATTGCGACCCTTTTGTCTGTTGGCAAGAGGGTTTTTATTTGGAGCAATCACATCCGCCACAAAGGAGGTGAATGTATGCCATCACAACTGAAATTCGATGTGGTCAACGAGATCAAGGATACGCTCAATGCCGCAGAAGGCGGTGTGTTGCTGATCGACTTTCGCGGACTGACGGTCATCGAGATGGCAACTCTGCGTCGTGAATTGCACGAGGTAGGCGGAGATCTGCGGGTCTACAAGAACCGCCTGGTGCAGATCGCACTGCGTGAGAACGCACAACCTGCGATGGATGATCTATTGCTTGGTCCCTCCGCGTTCGTCTTTATCGCCGAGGAGCCGGTCGCCAGCGCCAAGATTCTGGCCAAATTTGCCAAGGATCACCCCGCGCTCGAGATGAAGGGTGGCCTGGTACAGAACGAGGTCATCGATACCGATCAGATAAAGGCGCTCTCCAAGTTGCCCTCGCGCGAGGAGCTTATCGCCAAGCTGCTGGGAACCCTTACCAATCCTGCGCGCGGTATGGTCACCGTACTCGGCGGCGTAAGCCGTGGATTGGTGACGGCACTTGACGGAGTCGCCAAGGGTAAAGAGGGCGAGCCAGGTCCGGCTCCAGAGCCAGAACCGACGCCTGAGCCTGATCCGGAACCAACTGAAGAGCTAGAACCAGAGACAGAGACAGAAGAAGATGTAGAAGCAGCATAGTGCTTCGAAAGATATGAGAAACAACTGATTGAAAGGAATCATTCATGGCAAAGATTACCAAAGATGAGATCGTCGAAGCACTAAAAGAGATGTCGATGCTCGAGGTCTCTGAGCTCGTCAGTGAGCTTGAAGAGGTGTTCGGTGTGTCAGCCGCTGCTCCCATGATGGTCGCTGGTGCTGCACCTGCCGCCGGTGGCGAGGCAGCTGGAGACGAGGAGGAGAAAGACGCGTTCGATGTCGTCCTCGAAGGATTTGGCGACAACAAGATCGCGGTCATCAAGGTCGTGCGTGCGGTCACCGGTCTGGGGCTCAAAGAGGCCAAGGACCTGGTCGAGGGCGCGCCCAATCCTGTGCTTGAGGCAGCTGCGAAAGACAAGGCCGAAGAGGTCAAGGGACAGCTTGAAGAGGCAGGCGCTGCCGTCACCCTCAAGTAGTATTGTCATAATTAGACAAAAATCGGTACAATTAAGGTTCGAGCAAAGTGCTCGGACCTTTTTATTTGAGTGGGGGTCTTCGTGATTAAACTGGTTAATGTGAACAAACACTTTGGGACGAACCATGTCCTCAAAGATATCAACCTACACATACCATCTGGTCAGAAGGTCGTTGTCATCGGACCGTCCGGTTCTGGCAAGTCCACTCTGATCCGCTGCATCAACATGCTGGAGAAACCCAGTAGTGGCCAAGTGATCGTCGATGGGGTCGACCTGATGGCTCCCCGTGCTCCGATCGCCAAGGTACGTCAATCTGTCGCCATGGTCTTTCAGCAGTTCAACCTCTATCCTCACAAGACCGTGCTCGAAAACCTCACCTTGGCGCCGATTGTGGTCCAAGGGGTCTCCAAGGAAGAGGCCGATGACAGCGGCATGGCCTATCTCCACCGCGTCGGGCTCGCCGAGAAGTGGGACCAGTATCCCGCACAACTCTCCGGTGGCCAGCAACAGCGTGTGGCTATCGCACGTGCCCTGAACATGCATCCCAAGATCCTG
>WQXV01000111.1 GCA_009781565.1 Actinomycetes bacterium | reverse complement strand
CTCGAGCAGCGTAATCAATTCCACGTCGGTGATACGCTTGAAGTACTCTCGCCAACACAGCCGGTCCGATCCTTTATCGTCGAGGATCTGCGCAGCGAATGGGGAGAGCTGGTCGACTGCGCTCAAAAGGCGACCCATACCTACACGCTACGGTGTCCTTATCCCTTGGAACCGCTCGATATCTTGCGCCGCGCCTGTGACTGAACCATAACGAAGAGCACCCGATCTCTCGGGTGCCCTTCAGATAGATTGGCTCTCTGGTTGCGACGAGCTGTTAGCGAAGGAATCGTATGGTGATATCTCCACTCAATCCGTTGATCGTAATAGTACTGAGTCCGGAATGATTCGGAAGGCTCTGTTGTGTTGATTCCGCCTCCTCGACCTGCGGAGTGCTCGTTGTTGCAGTGCTGCCTGTAGGAGGCGCCGGTGGTGCCGGTGGCGCTGGAGGGGCTGGAGGTGGAGCGATCCCTCGTACGTTGGTCGGAAGCACACCGTTCGGATCGCTGACACTGATATCTGCCACGACGCCATCGATCTGCCACGAGTACTCAGAGGAGCTCCCGACAAGTTCGAGCATGGTGTTTCCCGTAGCTCCATCGATACGAAGGTCCCCGCGTAGATCTCCTGACAGGTAGACGTCACCACTCATGACGTTCAGGTTCATCCCGTTGTTGACCACCAGATTGTTCGCATTGAAGTTCCCGGCCACTCCATTCATGGTGAGACGATCGATCTTGATCGAGTCGATCACGACATCACCACTGGCGACATTGAGATCGAGGGTCCTGACGACCATGTCATCGGGGACAAAGATCGTGACCGACGGACGTGAGGTTCTATTGAATACGGACAGACCGTCCCATCCGAAGTCGATCCAGGTCAATTCGTTCTCTTGGGTGATGGTGAGGCTGTTGCGGGTCAATGACGTGCGATAGGGTATGACATAGTTGCCGGTCACCGTGTAGCCAAAACGATCGCTGGATACGATGTTGATATCATCGGAGGCAAGAGACAACGTGATAGTGGCTGTTTTGTCATAGGTCGATGTGAATTCTTCAAGCTCGGGCTGCTGAACACGGCGGTGCATACCGGTCGCATTGACATAGAGCGGGGTCACTCCAATCATCAGTCCCAGAAGCATCGTAACGAAGCCAACAGCAATGAGTGCGAGTGCGATAAGCGCGAGTTTTTTCATTATGCTGCCTTTCTAATCAAGAGGGCACCAAGCATTTTTTGCATCCCCGTAAAGAAGGATTGGGTCAGTAGTACGGTAGCTTGGGCGATCAGAATGCCGACCCCGATCGCGACCAGACCGGATCCAGCCATCCACAGTGCGGTGCCGAACTCGAAGAACAGCGCCCATACCGCGACGAAGAGTGCCGCGATACCTGCTACCACCAAAGCGACACCGGTCACCGCGAATGCGAAGAGGACTGCCAGTACGGAAATGAGCAGCGCGAAGACGATGACTACGACCGCGATCGCCAAAGGAAGCGCGATGGGGGAGGCAAGGACCGCCAAGATGACGACCCACAACGTCTTGGCAGAGCTCTCGATCGTCTTACCCGAAGTTGCAGCACCCACCGGTGCATCGGAGAGCGCGAACTCACCGATGATCTTCGAGGCGACCGCGTTGGGCGAGCCGAGCTCTTCGATGATCTGCTCCTCGTTCTCGGGTCCTGCATCGAGCAGGTACTCCTCATAGTAGCCTACCGCTGAGTTGACTTCGCTCTCCGGTAGATTCACGAGCTTTCCGCGCAGCTCGCTCAGAAATTGGGTTTTGTTCATGAGTCTTCTCCAATCAGCAACGTATCGATGCGGTCGGTGTAGTCCTCCCACGCAACGATGAGCTCCTTCAGTTTGGTCTTACCTTCTGCCGTGATCTTGTAGTAGCGACGGTTGCGTCCATCGAATGGTTGATCGAACGTGGTGAGCAACCCTTCCTTTTGCAAGCGACGCAGTACGGGGTAGAGGGTTGATTCGGAGACATCGATGACTGATTGTGCGCGTTGGGTGAGCTCGTACCCATAAGCCGGTTTCTTCGAAACCAGGCCCAACACACAAGCATCAAGTAGTGCTCCTGCGACTGTAAATCTCATCCGTACCTCCTTCTCTTACTTCTCTGTTTCTGTTCTGACAAGCATGCTTATTAGTTCATGTACAATACTATATAACATATAATATAGTATTGTCAATAGGTAATCTCAAACTTTTTCCTCCCATTGAATAATGACTTTTTTCTAATGACCGAGGAAGCAGATCCAACTCGATCCGCAGAGGATATGAGAGGCTGTTGACATACTGTGTGATACACGATATATTGAGAATGCCAGCATAACGGAAGGATGTACTATGGCACAGGCGATTGCGGTACACGACCTGGTGAAGCACTACAAAGGAGCGCCCGTCAATGCGGTCGATGGCATCAGCTTTGATGTCGAGGGTGGAGAGTTCTTTGCTCTGCTGGGTACCAACGGGGCGGGCAAGAGCACCACGATCAATATGCTTTGCACGTTGATCGAAAAGACTTCAGGAGATGCGCGGGTAAACGGCTACGTATTGGGCAAGGACGACCATGCGATTCGAAAAAGTATCGGGGTCGTGTTCCAAAACAATGTGCTCGATGACCTTTTGAGTGCACGCGAGAATCTGACGGCGCGCGCCTCATTCTACGATCTCAATCCCACACAGATCAAACAAAGCATCGAAGATCTTTCCGATCGCCTTTCGATGAACGAGTTCCTCGACAGGCCCTATGGGCGTCTCTCGGGAGGGCAGAGGCGTAAATGTGACATCGCCCGTGCCCTCATCCAGCGTCCGCGGCTTCTTTTCCTTGATGAGCCGACGACCGGACTTGATCCGCAGAGCCGTATCGATCTATGGAACACGATACGCCAGATCCGCGAGAGTGAGGACATGGCCATCGTCTTGACGACGCATTATATGGAAGAGGCAGAAGGAGTCGATCGTGTCGCCATCATCGATGAGGGGCGCATCGCAGTCATCGATACTCCCCATGACCTCAAATCCCTGTACTCGAAAGATACGTTGACACTCTATACCGACGAGGACCAAAGACCGATCGTCGAAATGATCATAGATCGAGCAGGACTGGTCGGGCAGTGGGGCCATGGTCGCTACCGCGTCAGCTACACGCGCGGTCTTGATGTGATCGCACTCCTCGATCAACTCAGAGACCACATCGTGAGCTTCGAGGTTCACCAAGGAGATATGGACAGTGTCTTTCTTTCGGTGATCGGAAGGAGGCTGGAAGTATGAGAAGCCTGTGGACGATGGTGAAACGCAATATCAAACTGTTCTATCGCAACAAACCCAATGTATTCTTCTCGGTGCTAGCACTTCTGATCCTGTTGGTACTGCACTTCGCTGTGTTTCGCACCATGTTCAGTGATAGTTGGATGGAGATCATGGCTCAATTCCCCGGAGTCGAGGTTCAGCGTGCCGACCTGTTGTGGCTCACCGACTCTTTGATGTTCGCTACCATCTTTCCGATCGGAGCTATCACGGTGTCTCTCACCTCGCTCGGTCTGATGGTCAATGATCGTGAAAAAGGAGTCTTTGCCGATTTTATGACCGCACCATTCGATCGAAACAAACTCCTTGCATCCTATCTGTTCAGTTCGATCATCATTACCGCCGTCATACTGTTCCTGTTCCTTGCGGTATTCGAGATCTACTTCTTGGCTCTGTATGGGGTGAGCTTCTCGCTCTCGCAAGTAGGTCAGATCACGATCGTCATCGCGCTCTCACTGCTCTTCGCCAACGTATTCATGCTTTTGATCATATCGTTTTTCAAACGTCAGCAATCACTGGCAGCCGTCGGCACGATCATCGGTACGCTGGTCGGGTTTTTGAGCGGTGCCTATATCATGGTGGGAATGTTCGGGGATACGATACGCAACATCTTCGGAATGCTCCCTTTCCTGCAGCTTACCGTTCTCTCACGTCAGGCTTTTCTCTCGCGTCTTGAAGAGGTCACCCCGCTTACGCATGACATGCTTGCCGGTGAGCTTGCCCGAGATTTTGGATTCGAACTTTGGATCGGCGACAAGATGATCTCATACCGTCTGACCATTCTCAT
>WQXV01000110.1 GCA_009781565.1 Actinomycetes bacterium | reverse complement strand
GGCGCCGGGATCGGTCCCGATGACCGGGTTGCCGTCAGCATCGACGAACTCGCCACCGAAGCTGTAGACGACGAACATCAGCTGGTTGGTACCCATTTGCTCTTGCTTGTAGGTATCCAGATACGCGATGTCGCCGCGTGTCTTTGCCAGCTCTGAGACCTCGGCCCATGTCTTGGGCGCGGCCTCGACACCCAGATCGTCGAGCATCGCGGAGTTATACATATAGAACCGCGTGTCGTTGTTCCAGGTGATGCCGTAGTAGTTACCATCTGCCGAGAACAGATCGAGAAGACCGGGCAGCATGCCGTCCTTGATCTCATCGGTCATGTAATCATTGAGTGGAGCGACCCACCCGTTCTCGACGAACTTGGCGATCCAGGCGTTGTCGAACTCGATAACGTCATAGGATCCGCCACCAGAGGCCAGGTCGGCCAAGATGTCATCGGCTGCAGCTTCCCAACCTTTGTTGATGAGCTCGACCTCGATACCGGTCTCTGCCGTGAATTGCTCGGTCTTTGCACGGTGCAGTCCGACATTGTCCATCTCGTTCTCGGGCAGGAGAACGGTGATCTTCGTGCCTTCTGACACCTCATCGGTCGTGACAGCGTCATCGCCCCCCGTGTCATCGCCACCGCACCCGGTCAAGCCGACTGCCATGGCAAGGGTCAATGCTACTATCAGAGCCAATACCAACAGTAGTTTTCTCTTCACTTTTTACCTCCGTTTTCTGCTCGATGTCCTTGCATTACTCCCAGGTAACACTTGTTTACATTATACCGCCATGCGGCGCTTACTGGTCAGCCGCATACTCATATACCGTCACTCCTTCGACCACACGGTTCACTTCTCCGCCCGGGGACGGATTGTCGGTGGTTATCCCCAGATCGATCGATTTGAGCAGTGCGAGGATCTGGGCGAAGGTGAGCATGATAAGCCCGGTACTGATATCACCTCCTACCGCCGAATAACCAGCGGGTAGTCGAAGCGTTTCGTCTCCGACGAGATCCGCTGCCTTCTCGTCTCCCAAAGCGACGACGACATTGTCCTTCTTTTGCGAGTCGACCTCGCGCAGAAGGTCACTATCGTAGTGTGCTGAAAAAGGATCGGGCGAGATGAAGTGGACGGTGATCGTCTTGTCTTTGATCATGCTCTTGGGACCATGCCGAAAACCGGTCGAACTTTCGAACGAGCCGTTGACGATCCCATTGGTAAGCTCCATGGTCTTAAGCGCCGCCTCGTGTCCGATGTGCTTGAGAAAGCCACTGCCCAGAAACGCGATGCGGTCATAGTCGCGCTTCGCCAGACGCTTCGCAAGATCGACCAGATCACCGCGGGCCGCTTCGAGGTTCTGTGAGAGCAGGGCGATATCTGCCACCAGGCGGTCGAGATCGGCGAGGTTGAACAGGGCGAAACCTGCCAGCATCATCGATGAGACCGAGCTGGTCATCGCAAACCCTTTGTCGTTGGCATCATCCGGCATCACCAGCAGAAGGCTGTCAGGCGACTGGCGCGTGATATCGGCGAGCTTCGCACTCCCATCACAGGTGATGGCCACCTCGTAGAGATCCTTGACGATTGCGCGCGCATATTCGACCGCACCGACCGACTCGGGACTGTTACCGGAGCGTGCGAACGAGACCAGCAGCGTCGGCACATCGGCAAAGAGGAACGAATGCGGTGCGCTGACGATCTCGGTCGTCGGGACCGACTCGGTAGCCAGTCCCGGCATCTTGGCAAGCAGAGGCGCGAGTGCATCTCCTATGAATGCCGAGCTACCGGCGCCGGTAAAGATGATACGGCGCTTATCCAGATCGCCGACGCGGTCGAGGAACGCGCGCATCTCATCTTCGCGATCAAGCAGTAGGTTGGCAAGCTCACGCCACACCCGTGGCTGTTGCGCGATCTCTGCCGCTGTGTTTCCGGCATCGCGCTCACTGAAATAGTCGTGACTCTCTCCAAAGAATGTCTGACACTCATCCATGTGCTTGCCTCTCCTACTCGCTACGTGGGGGTATCGCCATCCTGCTCGCTGTGCGCGATCATACGCATCGTCGCACGATCCAGCAGCTTGGGCGCTGCCTCCCTGATGGCGCAGAGCACCGCTCCCTGATAGGGTTCGAGCAGCGGCTCGCTCACTATCGCGCCCAGTGCTTCGGCTTTCTTGCGGAAGGGGTCGATGACCAACTCCTGCTTGATATCGGGATCGATCTGATTGCTGGTCTTGAACAGGCCTCCCGAGTACGAGACGAGAAACGGGGTGCCGTCAAGACCGAGCACACGCGCGACGGTCTCGATCGCGAGGATCAGCTCGTCGACACTGTGGGTATAGAGTGCTCGGACCGCGGGGTCACCGGCAGCTGCCGCGCGTTCGGTCAGCTCTTGGATCCGCGCGACCCGGTCGCGATACGGTATGATGTCTCGCTCCATCTGCTCGACGAATTCGAGATCGTCACCCAGGTAGAACTCCTCACGTATGATGTCGTAGAGCGCACCACGCTCGATCCGTCGATCGGCCTGTTTCGAGAAGAGCTCCATCGTGTTGCGACCCAGCCAAAAGCATGAGCCCTCGTCGCTGAAGAAGGGAGCCCAGCCACCCGCGCGGGCGACCTGTCCTGCCTCATTGCGTCCGAACGCGATCGAGCCGGTACCCGCCACGATGTTGACACCGATCTGTCCTGCCAGCGAGCCCATCCACGCGACTTCGCTATCGTTGGTCACATAGACCACCGCATCGCTGTAGCGTTCTTTGAGGGCTTCGGTGATCTCAGAATCCTTCTGTGCGAGCTCGCCGAAGAAGGGAAGCCCGAAACCCATACCGACAACATCAGTGTGGGCTACATTGCTTATGGCGAGGAGCGTCTCGATGTTGAGGGCGATCTCGGCGACCGTCTGGTCGGTGCTTTCACGGGGACGGGCATAGCCCTTGCCGATGCGCAGATCGACGATCTGACCATCTTCTTGTGCGAGGACATACGCTGCCTTGGTTCCCCCGCTATCGACTCCGAGGAAATAGCGCATCATCAGACCGTTATGGCGTGTTCGGTCTCTTTGTCAAAGAGGTGGATCTCTGAGCAGGCGACCGCAAACGAAGCACGGTCCCCGGTCGTGATGCTGCTTTTTCCCGATACCCGAGCGATGAAGGGGGTATCCTCGGTGATGAAGTAGATGAATTTTTCCGATCCCATCGACTCGGCTAGGTCGACATCGCCAGAGATCATCGAGCACTCGCCGAACTGGGCGGCATCATCGCTGATGAATTCCGGGCGGATCCCCAAGACCACCACTTTGCCCAGATAGCGCTCGGCAAAATCTGGTGGGACGATCTTTGCGGGGATGTGTACCTGTGAATCACCGAAGACCGCATAGAGCTCTCCGTCGATCTCGGTCACGATCGCATCGATGAAGTTCATCTGGGGCGATCCGATAAAGCCCGCGACAAAGAGATTGACCGGGTATTCATAGAGGTTCTGCGGGGTGTCGATCTGCTGGATCATCCCATCTTTGATGACCACGATGCGATCGCCCATCGTCATCGCCTCGGTCTGATCGTGGGTGACATAGACGAACGTCGTGCCCAGCTTCTTGTGCAGCTTGGTGATCTCGGTGCGCATCGAAGTACGCAGCTTCGCGTCAAGGTTCGAAAGCGGCTCATCGAGCAAGAATACCGCCGGGTTGCGCACCATCGCGCGCCCCAAAGCGACACGTTGGCGTTGCCCCCCTGAAAGCGCTTTGGGCTTGCGATCCAGGAGGTGTTCGATATGGAGGATGTCGGCTGCCTCTTTGACCTTGCGATCGATCTCCTCTTTGGACATCTTGCGCAACTTGAGGCTGAACGCCATGTTCTTATAGACCGTCATGTGCGGATAGAGCGCATAGTTTTGAAAGACCATCGCGATGTCGCGATCTTTGGGCGCGACCTCGTTGACGAGTCGGTCTCCGATGAACACCTCACCGGTCGTGGGGTCTTCGAGTCCCGCGATGATACGCAGCATCGTGGACTTGCCACACCCCGATGGTCCGACTAAAACGATGAATTCCTTGTCCTCGATAAAGAGGTTCGAGTCGTGAAGTGCGACTACATTACCGGGGAATACTTTACTGATGTC
>WQXV01000109.1 GCA_009781565.1 Actinomycetes bacterium | reverse complement strand
TTCGACTCGGAAAGCTATGTCAAGCAAATATATGTCTGGACCGCTGCCGATGGAATGCATAGGCGTATCACAGTCGATGAGAACGGATACGCTGCAGATTTCGGCTCAACCCAATCGTCAATTAATTATGATGGTACCAAGATCGCCTTCACCTCGAGTGCCACTAATCTCAACGGTGCGGAGTTCGATCCTGGTGCTGGATGGCACAACAGCGTCTATTACTGGGATGCTGATGCATCAGAAATCACTCTGATCAGCAGATCTGATGATGGGTATATCGGAAATAGCTATTCAAGCAGCCCCTCGATAACAGCCGATGGCCTCAAGGTCGCTTTCTCCTCTTGGGCGACCGACCTCGCGGGAGCACATACCGCGTTTAACGCTGGCAACATCTTTCTTTGGCATGCCCCGACACAGGAGATAGTTCTGGTCACCACCGGAGTAGCTGGTAACGGTGCGAACAATCGATCTGAGCAGCCCTCTATTTCTGGTGACGGAGCCAAGGTAGCCTTTGACTCTGAAGCCACCGACATTGTTGGTGCACCCACCACTACCCCTTATGAGAATGTGTTTATCTGGACCGAAGCTACCAATACCAATATATTGGTCACCTCGGGACCGCTCGATCAGGGTGGCAACTATTTTTCTGGGGAGTCCTCACTTGATTTTACCGGTGATAAGATAGCATTTGCCTCGGCGGCCAGTGACCTGGTCGGTGCTCCCACTGACAAATGGGATCTTGCGGGAACAGAACTGGAGTATCTCAACGTCTTTCTTTGGCCGACCGACTGGCCCCAAGGAAATACGGTCGATGTGACCTTCGATGCGCAGAATTCTACATCGAACCTCGTGGTGACGATACCTACCGGTTCAGCGGTCGCGCAACCGACCAATCCGACCAAGGCAGGCTTTACCTTCGCGGGGTGGTACACCGGACCGGATGGCACCGGTACGCTTTGGAACTTCGGTGATGCGATCTTCAACAACATGACGCTCTACGCTTATTGGGTCCCCGCAGGAGGCCCTACACCGACACCGACACCAAATCCAGCAATACCAGCGACAGGAGACAGCACCATGCTGTTCGGTCTGGTCCCTCTCGCTCTTCTCGGGTTCTCATTGGTGTCGAGCGCACGTGCTAAAAGAAGGTGACGCTGAGCGTTCCCCTACGCAAGTACGAGTAAAGACAGCGGGAGCCCTTGGGCTCCCGCTTTTCAACGAGCGATTGCAAAGCACGTCTACGAGAACCAACCTGAATAGATCGGTGCTAAGAACACCAACAGGAATGCGATGGCAACGATCCACATGAAGGGTTTGATGTCATCGAACTTCCCACGCGCCGCTTTCAAGATGACATAGGCAATGAAGCCAAGACCGATACCGTTGGTGATGTTGTAGGTCAGCGGTATGGCGATCATCGTCAGAAATGCTGGGAACGCGATCTCGAAATCACTCCAGTCTATATGACGTATCGAGGCGCACATCAAAAAACCGACGATGATCAAGGCACCGGCCGTTGCCTCGGCAGGCACGACTCCGACGATCGGCAGGAAGAAAATCGCCAAGAGGAACAGGAGACCTGTCACAATGACGGTGATCCCTGTGCGGCCACCATCACTGACGCCGGAACCTGACTCGATATAGCTCGTGATCGAACTTGCACCGATCAGTCCTCCGAATGCTGCTGCGATCGAGTCAACCAAGAGCATCTCTCTGGCATCATCCATATCACCTTCGTCATCGACAAATCCGGCTTCCTCACCGACAGCGACCAAGGTCCCCATCGTGTCGAAGAAGTCGGTCATCAATATCGAGAACACAAAAAGAAGTAAGGTAGCACTGGTAAATACTTTGAAGACCGCCATCGTCCCATCGACCATCTGGAACGGTGCGCCAAACGATGCAAAAGAGCTTTCGAGATTCGGAAGCAGGAATATTCCTTCGGGAAGGTTGGCTACACCGGTCAAGAACGCGACGATCGTTGCAGCGATGATACCAATCAAGATATCGCCTTTGATATGAAAAGCCATGCAGATGGCGGTGACGATGATGCTGACCAGTGCAACGATGACCGGCCAGGAGGTGAACTCGCCCATCGTGAGGAACGTTGCATCATCTGCGATGACCAGTCCCCCATTTTTTAGTCCGATGAACGCGATGAACAGACCGATACCAACACCGATCGCACGTCTCAGATGCGCGGGAATAGCTTCGAGCACTGCTTCTCGAAGGCCTATGAGAACGCATATCGTGATGATGACGCCTTCCACGAAGATGACCGACATAGCAACACGCCAATCAACTCCCAATCCACCTATCAAGGTGAAGGCAACGATGGCGTTGAGTCCCATACCGGATGCAAGCGCGATCGGGCGATTAGCCCACAGCCCCATCAGGATGCACATCAAGCCGGCACCCACGCAGGTCGCCATGAATGCCGCATCATAGGGAACACCGATCGGTGCCCCATCAAGTGAGAGGATCGCGGGATTCACGAATATGATGTATGCCATCGTCAAAAATGTCGTGAGGCCCGCAATGATCTCTGTCGAGAGTGTCGATCCCCTCTCGGTGATCTTAAAAAACTTGTCCATGCCCTGTCCTTTCAAATCGCCTGACTGCTACTTCATCCCGCTTGAACCAAATCCCCCTTCGCCTCTTGATGTCTTATTCAGATCATTGACTTCGAAAAGCTGCGCGTGAGCATAAGGGGTGATCACCAACTGTGCGATACGATCGCCTGCAGCCAGTGTTATCGACTCTTTGGGGTCCAGGTTGATGGCACACACTTTGATCTCTCCTCGGTAACCGCTGTCGATCATACCTGGAGTATTGACCAGAGACAGTCCCTGTTTGACGGCTAGACCGCTGCGCGGCACGACGAGACCGGCATACCCATCCGGTAGCGCTATCGCAATCCCCGTTGGTATCAGCGCTCTTTCAAAGGGTTGTAGGCGTATTTCTCTGATGCTGTAAAGATCGAGCCCCGCGTCTCCTGCGTGTGCGTAGGTCGGAAGCTTGGCCGCACCATCGAGCCTGGTTATATTCAGTATGATCTCGCCGGTGTCCATCTGTTGCTAGCTGAGCCCCAGCAGTTCAACGTTAAACTCATCGAGGTCCTGGAAATCCTTATAGACACTCGCAAATCTCACATACGCTACCGGATCGAGCTCACGCAGCCGTACGAGCACCATATCGCCGAGCTGGATTGAATCGATCTCGTATTGATAGGAGTTTTGAAGGGTCGTTTCGATATCTTGGATAAGCGCATTGATCTGGTTGGTGGTGATCGGACGCTTCGTGCACGCCGTCATGATGCCGCGCATCAGTTTCGCACGATCGAAAGGCTCAGATGTTCGATCTTTCTTGATGACCGTGATCGGTTGTTCTTCTCGACGTTCGTAGGTGGTAAATCGCGTCTGACACTCGAGACACTCGCGTCGACGTCGTATGGCATCTTCTCCCTCGGTTGTTCGTGTATCGACTACTTTTGAGTCATCAAAGCCGCAATTTGGGCAGCGCATCTCCACCTCTACATCTAGCGTTTCGCCCGCTCATTCAACACTAGATATAGCGTAGCATAAATCTGCTCTGTCAATAGCAGGAGTATTCGATTTCGATCCTATCGGATGAACAGCGTGGCAAGTACCAGTACAATGACCAATAGTTCGGCGGTGGTTTGAACGGGTGTTTCCTGTATCAGTTTCTTCATGTGCCTCTTCCCTTCTTTTTGCTGGTCCCATAATAATGTGTGCTCAGTTCATTCATATCGAACACTTGTTCGTTATCAGAATACCAATCGAACATATGTTTGTCAAGGGAAAAACGAACATTTGTTTGCCTAGAGACGTGATTTGGTATATACTACCCTTATCTGAGGAAATGAGGTGTCTGATGGCCTACGACGATCTGACAAAGAAACAGGCTGAGGTTTATGAGTATCTGCTCAAGGAGACTCGCGCGAAGGGATACCCTCCCACCGTACGTGAGATCATGACGGGCTTGAACCGTACTTCGACAAGCACCATCCATGCGCATCTCAATACCCTTGAGAACAAAGGTTATATCGTTCGAGATGGCAATAAACCTCGCGCGATCGAATTCTCACGTCAAACGCCTGATTTCCT
>WQXV01000108.1 GCA_009781565.1 Actinomycetes bacterium | reverse complement strand
GATCAAAAGCATCATCAGCCCCATGACCCCGATCGGTCCGGCCAAGGACAGATCGATGTGATCCATCCGCGTGGTACCGGTCGCAGCATAGATCAGCGAGATACCATAGGACATGATCATGGATGCCATGACCGAGATGAAGAAGTATTTGAGCGTCGCCTCAAGACCGACGCGTCGATGGGCCCAGTAACCTACCAGGATGAACGAGGGCATCGCGACCAGCTCGAGGGCGACCAGAAAGGTCACGAACTCGCGCGCAGAGGCCATCACGCAGGCGCCGATCACCGCAAAGAAAGCGAGCGCGACCGCCTCACGCGTGCGTCCTTGCACCCGCTGCGAGATCCACATGGTCCACAGCACCAACATGACGGTGAGCCCGACCGAGGCGACATAGGCGATACGCCCATAGTTGAACTTATCGCCGAAAAGTACGATGCGCGGAGTCAGTGCGAACGCAACGGCTGCGCCTCCGGCACAGAAGCTACCGAAGAGCGCGATCGTATGATTCGCGCGTGGCAACCACTGCCCGAACAGGGCGACGATCGCCCCCAGGACCAGAAGGCCGTACGCTATCGCAAGTAGTACCGAGCCGCTCAAGACCTAGCCTCCGATCAACCGCGCAAGCGAGCGCGCTGCAGGATCGATATAGTTAAGCAGGAATGCCCAATATACCCCGAACGAGATGATCGCAAGCGCCAAGGGGGCGATCACGAAGATCTCGCGTAGATTGATATCAGGCTGTCCCTCGACCGCTTTGGTCGGATCCCCGAATATCATGCGTTGTATCAACCACAGCGTATAGGCACCACCCAAAAGGATTCCGATGGCGGCGACCACCACGAGCCACTGCATATCGAAGCGCGCGAACCCTTCCCAAGCTCCCACGATCGAGAGGAACTCACCGATGAAGCCGGAGAGCAGCGGTAGCCCCATGCTGGCAAAGCAGGCGAAGGTAAAGATAGCGGCATAGATCGGCATCTGCGAGGCTACTCCGCCAAGCTTCTCGATCTTGCGGGTGTGCGTGCGCTCATAGATCATTCCGACCAGGAAGAACAGCATACCGGTGGTCAGCGCATGCGAGATGTTGACCGCCATGGCCGCCGCAAATCCGATCGCAGTTCCTGAGGCGATACCGAGCATCGCAAATCCCATATGCGAGACCGAGCTGTAGGCTACGAGTTTCTTCACATCGGTCTGGGCGAAAGCCACCGCAGCACCATAGACGATCGAGATGACCGCCAGCACCGCCAAGATCGGCTGGAACCACTCGAACGCTTCGGGAAGGATAGGCAGGGCGATGCGCAGAAAGCCATAGGTTCCCATCTTGAGCAGAATACCGGCCAACAGGACCGATCCTGCCGTCGGTGCCTCGACGTGCGCATCGGGAAGCCAAGTGTGAAACGGCCAGATCGGCACCTTGATAGCAAAGCCGAGGAAGAAGGCGGCAAAGACCCACCATTGCCAACCGAACGCGGCAAAGCCGGGCAGCTCGGCGTTCTGCAACGCGATGATATCGAAGGTCCCGGTCGCAAGATAGAGCGCGATGATCGCGACCAGCATGAAGACCGATCCGAAGAAGGTGTAGAGGAAGAACTTGATGGCGGCGTATTGGCGCCGCTCGCCACCCCATTGGTTGATTAGGAAATACATCGGGACAAGTACGAGCTCCCAAAAGACGTAGAACAAGATCAGATCAAGCGCGGTAAAGACCCCGATCATGCCGACGGAAAGGAGCATCAACATCGCGAAGTAGAGCTTGGGCTTGACCTCGATGTTCCAGCTCGCCAACACCGCAAGGAAGGTCAGCACGCACGTCAGTACCACCAGCGGCAGCGACAGCCCATCGACCCCCACATGATAGTTCATGCCGATCTGCGGGATCCACTCGCGCAACGTCTCGAACTGCATTCCCGCGCCGAACCGATAGGTAAAGGCGAGGAAGAACGCCAGAATCATATTGAGCGCGGCGATGAAGAGCGCGACCCACTTGGCGAGCCCTTGTGCACCTTTGGGGAGCAGCGCGCAGATGATGACGGCGATCAGGGGAAGAAACATAATGACAGTAAGCATGAACTAGAATCCCTTCAACACTATTATGACCACTAATAAGACGATGACACTTCCAATTGCGATGCGTTGATACGTTTGGAGACTTCCACTTTGAAGCGACCGGAACGCTTTGCCGATGCTGGCAGCGATCCAGGCAAGCCCATTGACGATGCCGTCGACGACCCCTTTGTCGAACGCGTGGACGATCGAGGTGAGTCCGACATAGGCAGCGCTCAGTCCATTGACGATGCTATCGATGATCGTGCCATCGAACCACGCACCGAACTCGGTCAGAGCGCGATAGAGCGCGGCGACCCCGTTGACGATGCCGTCGATGACCTTTTTGTCGAACTCCCACAGTAGGTTGGAGAGCCAGATGAACGGGCGCACGATACCGGTATCGTAGGCGTCATCGGTATAGAGCCGGTGATCGAAGGCGACCCCGACCGGATGCAGCGCCGCCTTGTAGCGGTCGAACACACCACGGAAGGCAAGATAGCCCAGTCCAGCCCCGATCGCGACCGCTGCAGTGGAGAGCGCCACCACCGAGAGCTCGGGCCAATGGCCCTCGTGTCCCAGATAGTTAGCAAAGGCGACCGAGCCGATACCTCCAAAGAGCGTGATGGCGGCCAAGATCGTGACCGGGATCATCTCGACCAGACTCCCATCGTGAGCCTCAGGATTTTTCGAGGGGCCGAAAAAGACCCGCAAGAACGTCTTGGTGACATAGAGCGCGGTCAGCACCCCCATAAGCAGCGCGAAAGCCAGCCTCCCATAATGCTCGCCGTGCACCAACGTGGTAAAGATCTCATCTTTTGAGAAGAATCCCGACAGGGGGAACAACCCGGCCAGTGCGAACGCTCCGATGCCGTAGACGACCGTCGTCCAAGGCATCTGTCGATAGAGCCCGCCCATCTTCTTTATGTCTTGGGTATGCACCGCGTGGATCACGATGCCGGCAGCCAGGAACAATAGTGATTTGAAGAACGCATGGGTGATCAGGTGGAAGATCGCAACTCCCGCTGCTCCCGCACCCAGAGCGATGAACATCGCACCCAGCTGCGAGATGGTCGAGAACGCCAACACACCCTTGATGTCATCCTGGAAACAGGCCATCGCTGCGCCGAAGACCGCAGTCACGATGCCGATCCAGCTCATCAGTGTCATATCCCACGGTGTCAACTCGAACATCGGCAGCATCCGTGCGATCACGAAGACGCCGGCAGCGACCATGGTGGCCGCATGGATCAGCGCTGAACCCGGTGTGGGTCCGGCCATCGCATCAGGCAACCAGACGTTGAGCGGGAATTGGGCTGATTTACCCATCGCCGCCAAGAGCAGTCCGAGGCAGGAGACCACCACGACCCAGGTCGGCCAGGTCGGTGCGCTGGCCAAGATCTGATCGATCTTGAAGGTCCCGCTGGCGGCAAAGATCGCGGCAAGCGCGATGAAGAATCCACCATCTGCCGCACGTGTGACCAGGAACGCTTTTTGAGAGGCTTGACGCGGAGCGCGCTCGCGATACCAGAACCCGATGAGTAGATAGGAGCACACGCCCATGACCTCCCACATGATGAAGATCAGCAATAGGTCGCCTGACATCACCAATATGAGCATCGCGGCGGTAAAGAGCGACATGACGGTGAAGTACCAGCCACGCCTTGGGTCATCTTTCATATAGCTGAGCGAGTAGATCTGCACGCAAGCACCCACGATGGCCACCATCGCCAGCATGAGCAGGCTCAGAGAGTCGACACTGATCGCCATAGCAAGTGTCTTCTCACCCACCGAACCGATCTGGTAGACCCAGCGATAGAACGGCTCGAGCATCTCGCGACCGGGGTAGTTGAGGATGAGTGCCTCGATCGCGATGACCGCGGAGGTCACCATTGCTGCCGGCGCGATGATCATCAGTTGGTTGCGCCAGCGCCGTGGCAGACATAACAGGATCAAGAACGCTACAATCGGAAGTGCTGGTATGAGGAGGATGCCCAGACCCATCATCTATCCCCTCAGCTCTTCAAAATCGTCTACTTCGGCACTTTTAGCGACACGGTACAGTGCTATGGCGAGTGCGAACCCGAAG
>WQXV01000107.1 GCA_009781565.1 Actinomycetes bacterium | reverse complement strand
GCGGCTCTCATCGCTGTGGTGTGGCAACATGTCCTGACAGTCATCGACGGCGAAGTAGGCGAGCGATATATCGGGAAAGGCTGATTCGAGGAAGGTCTTGAAACGCAGATTACCGCAGCCTAGATCGAAGACCGAGAAGACTTCCACTTCGTCGCTGGTCTCATCGAGCAGGATGCCGGTGGCTGGCAACTTCTCCTCGATGGTCTCGATACAACGGAACCAACCACGCCACGAACCGGTGCGCGTCCTCGAGAATGACCCGCAGTGATTTTGATAGAACTCGTTGTTGAGCTCGCGCAGTCTGTGTACTGTTTTGATATCCATTCGATCTGCTCCCAATCCATGCTATAGAATGCAGTTACGGCGTTGCCCGTCACTATAGCTATTATCTAACAGAACGAGTGGAGCGTGTGGACGAAGTTATTTTAGACATAATTAGGGCGCTTCAAGCACACGAGACGCTTGATGAAGAGGCGCTGATCGCGCTTATCCGTGCACATAACAAAGAACGTGTCGGCATACCTGATATCTCGAAGCGGATGTTGCTGCCCTACTATCTTGAGATCAAGAACAACGAGCCGAACCGATGGAAAAGCTGGAACATCGATCCTGCTCTCGAGCAGCGTCTGCTCCAGGTTCTGCGCATGAAACCACGGCGTACCGCCTCAGGTGTTGCGACCATCTCGGTCATCACCAAGCCATGGACCTGTTCGAACAGTTGCCTGTACTGCCCCAGTGATGTGCGGATGCCCAAGAGCTATCTTTGCGATGAGCCAGCCTGTCAGCGTGCCGAGCGTAACTACTTCGATCCGTATCTGCAGGTCGCCTCCCGTCTGCGTGTCCTCAATTTGATGGGGCATGCGACCGACAAGGTCGAGCTGATCGTATTAGGCGGTACCTTCAGTGATTATCCGGTAACCTATCAGATATGGTTCACCTCTGAGCTTTTCCGGGCGCTTAACGATGCCGACGACGAGCAGCGACTCATGCACAGCATCGAGGAGCGCGAAAAGCTCTACCAGGAATATGGGGTCAGTATCGATCCCGATGATCTTGAACAGCGCACAAGTGAGACACAACGGGCGATCGATGCGGGGGAGTTGCCTTATAACCAAGCGATCGAGCAGCTCTATATGAACAGCGACATAGGGCGCGAGATATCCGCTCATCAGATCGCGACGTTGGGCGAACTCGAGGAGCAACATGCCCGCAATGAGACCGCCCAGCACCGTGTCGTCGGGCTCGTTGTCGAGACACGTCCCGACCGGATAGATGTCGATACGTTGTACCTCCTTCGGCAACTAGGGTGTACCAAGATACAGATGGGCATCCAAAGCACCGACGAGCGGATCCTGGCTCTCAACGGCCGGTCGACCGATACTGAGGCGGTCCAGAAGGCGTTCGAACTACTGCGCCTTTTCGGATTTAAGACCCATACCCATTTCATGCGCAACCTCTATGGCTCCGATCTTGTCCGCGATCGCGAGGACTATCTTCGATTCGTGAGCGATCCGATCTATCGAAGCGATGAGATCAAACTCTATCCTTGTGTGCTGGTCGAGGGGGCCGGCCTCCAAGCGTACTATGAGGATGGATCGTGGGAGCCTTACACCGAGGACGAGTTGGTCGAACTGCTTGCGACCGATGTGCTCAACACCCCAAGCTATGTACGGATATCGCGCATGATACGCGACATCTCCGCTGATGATATTATCGCCGGTAATAAGAAAGCGAACCTGCGCCAGGCGGTCGAAGCCACTCTCGAGAAACGGGGTGCACACATCGGTGAGATCCGTGCCCGCGAGATCAGTACTGACGATGTCGATCTGAGCCAGCTTGCACTCGATATTGTTGAGTATCAGACGACCAATACCAACGAGTTCTTTTTGCAATGGCTCACCAAGGATGACCGTATCGCAGGATTCCTCCGCTTGTCACTGCCAAAGCGCGAAGCTGTCGTCGGTGCAAGGGTGCAGTCACAGAAGGACGCGCATTCAAGCCTACCCATCGATGGGGGTGAGGCGATGATCCGAGAAGTTCACATATATGGGGTTGCCGCACAGCTGGGTGATCTTGAGCAAGATGCAGAAGCCGAGAGCGTACAGCACAGCGGGCTCGGCAGACAGCTGATCGATGCGGCGAGCGCGATTGCTCGTGATAACGGATTTCACACGCTCAAGGTGATCAGCTCAGTCGGTACGCGCGCATACTACCGAAGCCTCGGATTTGTCGACCGAGGACTCTACCAGCAGATACCACTTGGTCACTAGATTATTTCTGCTCAGTCTCACCTATCAAGAGCGGTTTGGTGAACCACTTGACACGCTTCCACTTCTCCTTGCCGGTGATCGCCGCAAAGGTATCCTGGCAGAACTGCACGATCGTCTCATGGGGGTTGTCGGTGTCCATCACTGCTTCAAAGGGCAGGATGCATAACGCCTGCTCCGGGCTATAGGTCGCTCCCTTTGCCCGCACGGCATCCATATTCAGATCACCTTGCATGAAGGGGTAGGCCAGCGCAAAGAAGTAAGGCTCGGCATTGGTGCTATCACCGTCACTGAAGCCGAATTCGATGAGTTGTTCATCGAACGCGGACTCCTCGATTACACTGTCATGTGGATAAGCCTTCTCTTCTCCCGAGAAAAGGATGGTGGTCAGATCCAAGCCTCCCCAGAAGAGTGCGGGCAGGATCTTCTTTCCGCGATACGGTGCACAGAACTCAAGGAGAGCGTTTCTTGCGAGCACGCACATTTTGAAGTAGGTGAGTGCATGATCCTTGTTAAAGTCGAAATGACGCGTTTGTTTGTCAAAGGGGGTCGAGAGGTAGTACTCCTGCGGCACCGGATTGATCGAGACCGGATGTCCGATGAAGCTCAAGGCGCCCAAAAGCTCGGCATAGTAGTCGGCGACCGAGGTCTTCTCGCGCAGCTCGAAGCTCGCGGTCTTTCCCGAGGTCGAGTTCACGACGACCAAGCCATCGATCAAGTCAATGGTGATCTCAAAACTCTCGTCTCCATCGGGTATCAGACCGGTACTGAATCCTTTGGCGGTGATAGACACCAAGGAATGATTCCATTCCGGCTGCGGGGACATCTTTTCCAACTTGATCTTGCCC
This sequence comes from Actinomycetes bacterium, assembly GCA_009781565.1. Lineage (GTDB taxonomy): Bacteria > Actinomycetota > Coriobacteriia > WRKU01 > WRKU01 > WRDL01. The sequence goes on along the minus strand of WQXV01000107.1, from coordinate 1,044 downwards.
ATCATCTGGATGATCATATGAAAGACGTCGGCGGTCTCTTTCCAATCGTTATACGGCATGGTCTCCATAAGGCTCGCCTCCCTCTGTCCGATACGTTTACTGGTACAATTTTTATCAGGCACCATCATGTCCGCGTTAGATAATGTGAGGTTCAAGCATCATGCTATCACAAGTCTGGAGCACTTTGTCCGCACAGCCGGATTTCTACCTCAAGCTTTTACTGCAGCATCTTGCCATTTCGCTGTTCGCCATCACCATCGCAAGCATCATTGGCTTGATCATCGGTGTGCTGATCGCCGAGTACAAGAAAACATCCTCTCTTGCTCTGGCGCTCATCAATATCATCTATACGATCCCTTCCATCTCGTTGTTGGGACTGCTCATACCGTTGTCTGGTATTGGTAATACCACCGCGATCATCGCACTGACTATCTACGCGTTGCTACCGATGGTGCGCAACACCTTTACCGGGATCGATACGATCGATCCGCGTATCATCGAGGCGGCTCGTGGTATGGGTAGCACCGAGATGCAGATCCTACGCAAGATCAAACTGCCGCTGGCGTTGCCGGTCATCGTGGCAGGTTTTCGTAACATGGTGGTCATGACCGTGGCGCTTGCCGGTATCGCCTCATTTATTGGGGCTGGTGGCCTGGGTGTGGCGATCTATCGTGGTATCACGACCAACAACATGGCGATGACGATCGCGGGCAGCTTGCTGATCGCGGCACTTGCCTTTTTGATGGACTTCATCGTGGGAAGCATCAACCGCCTGATCGAGTCGCGCAAAGAGAACGTACGCCGCTTGGGTATGATAGCGCTGGCAGTCTTGCTTCTGGGAGGGGTCTTTGCTGTCGGGATCTCAGCATTTTCCAACCGGGCCGGTAGTGATAACATCGTGCACATCGCGACCAAACCGATGACCGAGCAATATATCATCGGTGAGATGCTCACCTCTCTGATCGAGGATCGCACCGATCTGACCGTTGTGATGACCCAGGGGGTCGGTGGTGGGACTTCCAACATCATGCCCGCTATGGAGGC
>WQXV01000106.1 GCA_009781565.1 Actinomycetes bacterium | reverse complement strand
TTATAAGCCAGCGGAAGACCTTTGAGGGTGACGAGCAATGCCATGAGATTGCCGTAGACGCGTCCGGTCTTGCCCCTGATCAGCTCGGCAAAATCGGGGTTCTTCTTCTGCGGCATGATGCTCGATCCGGTACTGTAGGTATCGGCAAAGGTCGCAAAACTGAACTCACTGGTCGACCACAGGATCAGCTCCTCGCACAAACGCGACATGTGCATCTGACAGACCGCGCAGGCATAGAGCAGATCGAGGACGAAATCGCGGTCACTGACTCCGTCGAGCGTGTTATCTCCCACCAGGCGAAATCGCATCAGCTCTGCAGTCATATCACGGTTGATGATATGTGAGGTGCCCGCCAGCGCTCCACTTCCCAACACGTTGACATCGGCCGCATCGAACGCCGCCTTCATCCGAAACATATCACGGGTGAACATCTCGATATAGGCACCCAGGTGATCGGCCAGACGGATCGGTTGTGCTTTTTGCAGATGCGTGTAACCCGGCATGATGGTGTGCGAGTGTTCACTCGCTCGTGCGCGCAGCGCCTCGCGGACATCTTGCAGCGCGTGGAGCAAGCCTTCGTCACCGCTGATCTGTTGTTTGGTCCACAGCCGCAGATCGGTCGCGACCTGGTCGTTGCGTGAGCGTGCGGTATGTAGTTTCTTACCCGCCTGACCGATGCGCTCGATCAGCTCGCTCTCGATCGCCATGTGGATATCCTCATCGGTGCTGTGCCACGTGATGGTTCCGGCTTCGATGCCCGCAGCGATCTGAACAAGCCCTTCCTTGATGGCGGAAAGCTCCTCTTCGCTGAGCAGTCCTTGGCTTGCAAGCATCGTCGCGTGCGCGATCGACCCATCGATATCCTCACGCCACAGCCTTTTATCGACCGGCAGCGAGGCTCCGAAATCCTGTGTCGACTCGTCGGGGACCTCTTCGAAGCGTCCACTCCACGCGGTCTTCTCACTGCTCATATCGCACCCTCTTTGCCTACTTTTCTGCGCTGTGATGCCCAGACCTTGCTGGGAAGACCATGCAGATCGATAAAGCCTTTGGACGCGCTGTGATCGAAACTGTCGTCGCTGTCGTAGGTCGCTAGACCATAGTCATAGAGCGAGTAGTCGCTGCGACGACCGACGGGCACACACGATCCTTTGTAGAAGCGCAGGCGCACGTCACCGGTCACCAGTTTTTGGGTGGTCTCGATAAAGCCGGCTAACGCTTCGCGCAGCGGGCTGTACCACAGACCGTTATAGACGAGCTCGGCCCATTTTTGTTCGACACCGAGTTTGTAGTGCAGCACATCGCGTTCAAGGCACAGATCCTCGAGCGCCTTGTGCGCGATGATCAGTGCCAACGCACCGGGGACCTCGTATATCTCGCGGGATTTGACTCCGATCAGACGGTTCTCGACCATGTCGATGCGTCCGACCCCGTGTTTGCCTGCCAACTCATTCATCGCCAAGATGATGTCATGGAAGCTCATCTTCTTCCCATCCAAGGCGGTAGGCACCCCTTCGGTGAACGAGACGACGGCGTACTCTGCCTCATCGGCGGTATCGGTCCTGGCATCGTGGGTCAAGGTGTAGATATCGCTCGGAGGCTCGACCCAGGGATCTTCGAGCACACCACATTCGATAGCGCGACCCCACAGGTTATCGTCGATCGAATAGGGGCTGGCCTTGGTCGTCGGCACCGGGATATCGCGCTCTTGAGCCCACTCGATCTCGGCCTCACGGGTGTGCAGATCCCACTCACGCACCGGAGCGAGCACCTTGATATCGGGGTCGAGTGCGGCAATACCGACCTCGAAGCGTACCTGGTCGTTTCCCTTACCAGTACACCCGTGTGCGATATAGGAGGCACCATGCTCTTGGGCGAGCTCGACCATCTTCTTGACGATGATGGGACGCGACAGCGCACTGACCAGTGGATACTTGTTCTCATACATCGAGTTGGCCTTGATCGCCTCGCTGAGATACTCATCGACGAACTCGTCGCGTACGTCGAGCACAAGGGAGTCGACCGCACCGATCTTGAGCGCTTTCTCGCGCACGAACTCGAGGTCTTGACGCTCTTGGCCCACATCGATGCAGACCGCGATGACATCCAGATCGTAGTTCTCGGCTATCCAGCGGATCAGCACCGAGGTGTCCAAACCTCCCGAATAGGCCAATACGCATTTTTCTCGTGCCATGGACTAGCCTCCTTGATACATGCCGAGCGTCTCATTGAGCGCTCTGGCTGTTTCCTCGTCACCGCAGACCACCAGTATCGTGTCATCGCCCGAGACCGAGCCGAGCACATCGGCTAGTTTTGCATCGTCGAGTGCGGCAGCGACTCCCGGGGCGGTGCCTGCCTGGGCTTTGACCAACAGCAGGTTGCCGGTGGTCGTGATCGAGATCACCAGATCGCGTACCATTCGTTGGAGGTGCAGGTCTTCGGCAAGTACGTACCCCCCGCCGGGCAGCTTTTTGAGCCCCATATCGTTGATATCGCGCGATATGGTCGCCTGGGTGCAGTCCAGACCCTTCTCTTGGAGACGCTCGACCAGATCTGCCTGTTTCTTGATCGCAAAGGTACGGATGAGTGCTCGTATCTCCCTCTGCCTCAACTCTCTCTCTTTCACGCGAACTCCTTACCTTCCAAAACTTGTCTTTTCCTTACGTTTACTCCCTGACGCTTTCCTTGTGCCTCTCGCTGCGACGTGCGCCGCTCGCTCCTTAGCTGCCGTGCACGCCTTCATGTGCCGAGCACGGCTTGTAGCAGTGCCGCTTGCACATGCAGGCGGTTCTCTGCCTCATCAAACACCTGCGAGGCGGAACTGTCGATCACCTCATCGGTCACTTCCTCGCCGCGATGTGCGGGAAGACAGTGCATGAAGATCGCGTCATCTGCCGCGTGTGCCATAAGCTCTGCGTTGACCTGAAAAGGCTCAAGGATCGCCAGACGCCGGTCATGCTCGTCTTCTTTACCCATCGATGCCCAGGTGTCGGTGATGACGATCTGGGCGTCTTTGACGGCTTGGTCTGGATCGCTCATCACCGTGATCGTCGCACCGGTATCAGCTGCTATCGACTCTGCGTTGGCAAGAACCGAGGGATCGGGATGATAACCTAGCGGTGCAGCGATCCGCACATCCATACCGGCAAGCGCACCAGCCTCCAGATAGGTGTGCGCCATGTTGTTGGAGCCATCACCCAGATAGGCAAGCACAAGCCCCTCCAATTTTCCGAAGTGCTCACGAATGGTGAGTAGATCGGCCAGTCCCTGGCAGGGGTGATATCCGTCGGTCAAAGCATTGATGACCGGTATGGTCGCATGCTCGGCAACCTGAGCGAGGAACTCGTCATCGTAGGTGCGGATGACCAACGCATCAAGATAGCGGCTCAGCGTCGAGACGGTATCATGGATGCTCTCACCACGCGAGAAGGCATTGGCATCACCCTCCAAGATGATCGGTTGCGCGCCCAGCTTGCCACAAGCGACCTCGAACGAAACGCGGGTACGTAGTGAAGGCTTCTGCATGATGATACCGATATGTTTGCCTGAAAGCGTGGGTGTGAGGCGATCTTGGGCGATTGCGCTCTTGACCTGCACCGCACGGTCGAGCAGTTCGTCGAGCTGATCAGGGTTCAGATCACTGAGTTTGAGTAGGTTCGATCCTTTTAGGTCTTCTCTCACGATGCCTCGTTTCTGCGATTCTCCATTATCGCATAAATAGCAGCTATCAGGGCATCAATATGCATAGTCGTGACTATGAGAGGGGGCAGTAACCTAATAATATTCATTCCGACGGCGTTGACGATGAAACCGGCATCACAGAGCTCATCCCGCAGCTGGATCGCAGTAAGCGCGGCATCGTCTGCCAGCGTCGCTCCGATCATCAACCCCCTACCACGGACCTGATCGAAACAGTCGAGTTGGGCCATCTTGTCGCGTGCGTAGTCTCCGACATGGGTCACATGCTCACCGATGTGCCGCCCCTCTACCGTCAGATCCTCGTATACCTCGAGGGTCGCCAGAGCACATGCGCAAGCTAGTGGCCCTCCCCCGAAGGTCGTTCCATGATCGCCCACCTCGAAGGCAGCGGCGACCTCTTCGCGCGCGATGATCGCGCCGATCGGAATACCGTTGCCCAGCCCTTTGGCACTGGTGATGATGTCGGGAGCGATTCCGTAATGCTCGAACGCGAACGGTG
>WQXV01000105.1 GCA_009781565.1 Actinomycetes bacterium | reverse complement strand
GTATATAATGTCCGGCATGCTCATAGCGCACCACCTGTGCTTGGGGAAAGATCGCCCGCCAGCGATCGAGGAAGTGCTCGGTAAAACAGAAATCTCTCATACCCCACAAGATCAAGACATCTGAAGTGAGGGAGGGTAGCTTCGATTCTATTCGGTCCAACACTGGTCTGGTGCCGTGACCTTTCTCGATCGGTATATCTTGGAGGAAGGAGGTGATGCCGATGCGATCCTCAAAGGTAGCATAGGGCTCGAGATAAGCCGCTTTTTCCTCTTTTGTGAGCGCTCGATCAGTTGCCATGAAACTTGCAGCACGTGCGAAGAGGTTCAGCCGTCTGGTCAGAGATCCTCCAACAGCCCCTCGGCACACTCTGATGCGAAGCGGGATATGTGGATCAAAGAAGGCTGCGCTGTTCAATATCACGATCTTTGAGACGATATCGATGTGATCGACCGCATAACCCATACCGATGGCGCCACCCCAATCGTGCACGATAAGCGTGATGTCCTCAAGCTCCAAGTGCTCGATCAGGCGCGTGAGGTTCTCGATATGAAAGGCTAGGTCGTAGGCGGCATCTTGCGGCTTGTCGGACAGTCCCATACCGATGTGGTCAGGTGCGATGATGTGATGGGTGCCGGACAGATCATCGATGAGGTCGCGATAGAAATACGACCACGTGGGATTTCCGTGGACCATCACGACCGGGCTACCACAACCTCGATCGATATAGTGCATATTCATACCGTCGATGGCGATGAAACGATCAGGTGCTATGTGCGAAGGTGCTATCGTTCGTTCTTCTTACGAGGTAGCGAGCCGATCAACAATCCCATTCCGATCAAGAGCGTCGCCCACATGGCAGGATCGAGATGATCGCCGGTCTCTGGTGGGGCAGGTGGCGTGGGTGGAACCACGCCTTTGACCCACTGAGCATACAGGGCCAGATCTCCGCTGATGGTGATGATCTCTCCCGGCATATACCAGGTACCTGATCCGTCCGTGATCGAATTCCACCCGACAAAGGTGTAGCCGGCACGACTGATGCCTGCTTCCTCTGCGGTCAGAACCGTATAGGAACTTCCGTCTGCGACATGGGTATCAACGTGGCTTCCGATGCCGCCGTTGGCATGATAGGTCACCGAAAAGTAGTCGATCGGCGGGATGATCTGCTCCCATTTCGCATAGAGCGTGATGTTGCTGGTCACCGGGGTCGAGAAATCATAAGGGATCGTCAGTGCCGGATCGATGAACCAACCCTCGAAGATATAGCCGGGTCGTGTCGGATCGGCGGGTCGGGTAGCCGGTGTGTCATAGGCGACCGCCTCAGGTGCGATAGAGGAGCCGCCGTTCGTATCGAACCAGACCACTTGTTGCCGGGGCTCGCCATCCGAGTTGATATCGAAGTTGTTGTAACCTTGATCGAACGGTACGGTCCAATGGGTCCCAGCGATATTGGATACATAGATCGCATCATCTGCGGGATTGCGCCCAAAAGCGGCGACCGCTTTGTTATCCTCAAAGATCGCGTCTGCACCAACGATAAGATTTGCATAATCGTTGGTGTATACCCCACCACCATCTCCTGTTGCGATATTGTCGGAGATCGTACCGCTCAGTATCGTCAGACGAGAGTTGGGACCGTCGTAGAAACCTGCACCGGTGGCTGCACGGTTGCCACTCATCGTCGCATCGGAGAAGGTAACAGTCGCCCACTCAAAACCACCGGTGATAGGACCACCGGTTGCATAGATGCCGCCTCCGTTGAGTGCCGCTTCGTTATCGCTGATAGTACCGCCGGTGATCAAAATAACCGGAGTTTGTGCAGTGAACGTACCACTGGCACTGAGTAGGCAGATGCCGCCACCGTAGGTGTTGGAGTAATTGCCGGTTATGGTACCACCGGTCATGGTGAACCGCTCCGATGCGCCAGATCCTCCACCGGGAAAGATCGTCACACCACCACCACCATGATCACCGCTGGCTATCGTTTGCATCGCGGTATTATTCGAGATGGTCCCACCGTTCATCGTGAAGGTCTTGATGCCATCTTCACCATCGAGAATGGCAACACCACCACCACAGTAGGCGGTATTGTGATCGATGAGACCATCATTCATGATGAAGGTCGCGTTTCTACCGTACATAGCGACGGTTCCTGAGCCACCCAAGGGGTTTTCAGAATAGGCGGTATTATGAGAAAGGGTGCCGCCTTCCATGGTGAAGTTTCCACCGGTCAGACCGAAATAGACCGCAGAACCGACGTTACCCGTGTTCTGCGTGATCAGGCCACCATACATATTGAAGTGCGCATTGGTGCCGCCGCCGACCGTGACTGCTCCACCACTCCCATTGGACCCCGTACCGGTCGCATGATTGTCCGAGATCGTACCACCCCACATATTGAAGGTGCCATTGTTGATGATCGCGACTGCTGCCCCGATTCCCCAGGCGCTTACACCGCTATTATGGCTGTTGCCCGTGATGAGCGCATCATCGAGCATATCGAGCAGACCACCACTTGCAACAAAGAGCGCGCGACCGGTTGCTCCTTGATTATGGGTGATGGTTATGTTGTCGAGGGTAAGATGACCCAAGAGGTACAGCATTGCCGTTGGATTATCAATAGGTCCCGATCCAGAAACAGTCCCTCCGCCGGTGAATACGATATTGGTATTGGCGGGAATGGTCAGTCGTGAGTTCAAGACGATGGTACCGTCAACCGCGATCACATATTGCGTGCTGTCGGTCGGAGCTGATGCAACAGCACTGAAAAGCCCCGCTTCATCAGTCACGGTCGTATCGACCGGGCCCACCACCGGCGCCGCTGCACCAGCGTTCCTGGTCGCAAGCGGGAGAAATCCGATTACCAATGCCATGACCAGCACAAGCGCAACAGCGATGGCAAACCTTGTAGTCAGTGGGAGTTGAGTTGAATAGTTCATACCTCTCCAATCATGGGGTATCTATCAATGATGGTGTTTAAGCTATCACAAGAACTGATGTCGGCCCGTATCGGTTCACAAACAGAAACCTGGTTCTCTATTCCATTGCCTTACGAGGTGGCGCTGTTCACAAAATCCTTGAGGACATCGTCGAGTGTAGGATCTCCTATTTCTTGCAGACGGTATTTGACCCGCGTATGCGGTTTGTCGATCGCAACGACGCGCTCAAGATCGATGGGTGTCGCGATGATGACCGAATCACACGGCGCATTCTTGATTGTCGTGGCCAGATCGTCGACCTGCTCGTCGCTATAACCCATAGCGGGAAGAAGATGACCGATGTCCGGGTATGTCTCAAACGTCTGCGCAAGTTTGCCGACCACATAGGGGCGCGGATCGACGATCTCGGCTGCACCAAAACGATCCGCCGCGACGGTTCCAGCCCCGATCTTCATGCCCCCATGAGTCAACGTGGGGCCATCTTCGATCACGAGTACACGCTTATCCTTGATCAAATCCGCATCGTCGACGGTCAGCTCTGAATTCGCCTCGATCACAGCCGCATCCGGATTGACATCCGCCACATTTTCCCTGACTGCTTGGATGCCTTCGTAGTCAGCGCTATCGATCTTGTTGATCACGACCGCATCGGCAAGTCGCAGCGACACTTCACCGGGATAGTAGGAGATCTCGTCGCCGGGGCGATGTGGGTCGACCAGCGTGATCATGAGATCAGGGCGGTAGAATGGAAAATCATTGTTGCCGCCATCCCACAAGATGACATCGCATCCATCAAGATCCTCTTCTGCTGCGCGCAAGATCGCCTTATAATCCACACCGGCATAGACGATGATCCCGGCATCGATGAAGGGTTCGTACTCCTCCATCTCCTCAATGGTGCAGTGATGCTTTGAAAGATCCTCAAGAGTCGCGAATCTTTGCACTGCCTGAACTTCCAGATCTCCATAAGGCATCGGGTGGCGTATCACCACCGGCTTGAGATCGTGAGCTTGTAAGATCTCGGCGACCCGACGTGTGGTCTGACTTTTACCGCAACCGGTACGCGCAGCGCCGATCGCGATGACCGGCTTCGTACTCTTAAGCATGGTCTGGTCGGGACCCAACATGGTAAAGGAGGCACCCGCAGCATTGACGCGAGCACTCAGAGCCATAACGTCGTCATACTTAACATCGCTATACGAGAAGACGCATTCATCGACTGAAAGCTCTTCGATCAACGTGTCGAGGTCATCCTCGTCATAGATGGGGATCCCATCGGGATAGAGCTC
>WQXV01000104.1 GCA_009781565.1 Actinomycetes bacterium | reverse complement strand
TATATCAAGGTCGACAATCTGACCAATCTCGATGGCATCACCAATGCGGAGGAGCAAGAACCCTATCAGAAGTTCTTCCTGGGCGAGGCCATGATGGTTCCGCGTGGACCGTGGGTCGTTCCCGAAGGTGAGGCGGAGTATGGTCTGACCTATGGTGAGGACTTCGAGTTCGTCTCGATGCCCTTCTATGGTCCTGATAAGAAATTCGCTGCTGAGACCGGATGGGGTCTCGCGGTCAACTCGGCGACCAAGAACGAGGAAGCCGCGTGGAAGTTCGTGGAGTTCTGGAGTCAGAAGGAGCGGCTCCTTGCCTACAACATCGCCACCGCGACGATCCCTCCGTACAAGTCACTGGCACATGACCCGAGCTTTGTCGAGGCTCTGCCCTACATGGCTCCCATCGTCGATGTTCTTGATGGTGGTCAGTTCATCGGCCATTTCAATACCTCAACACTCAAGGAAGAAGTTTCCAACATGTTCGTCGATATCATTGATAACGGCACCTCGGTAGAGGACGCGGTCAAAGCTCTCGACGACATTATGAACAACCAGTAATAGGTCCAGTGCGTGAAGTGGGGCAGTCGAGCTGCTCCACTTCACCTCGACGATCACAGGAGGATGTGAGCTGAAAAACAACAGGTTCGTGTTCTGGGTGCTGTTGCCGATACTCCTGTTGTACTTTACGTTTCTCGTATTGCCAATAGGGGCCGGTTTCGTGATGTCGTTCTTCGACTACAATCCTTTGCAGGCTCAAAACGACTTTGTCGGGATGGCGAACTTCTCCAAGCTGCTTGATGACCCAATCTTTTTCAAAGCCCTGCGCAATACCCTCTACTTCGTCTTTGGGACTGTTCCGCTCAATATCATCATTACCCTCATCATCGCGCAGCTCATCTCATCGCTTCAGTGGTCGAAGCTGCGCGCGTCGTTTCGCGTCCTGTTCTTCATGCCCTGCATTGCACCATTGGTCGCCTCAAGCATGGTCTGGAAACAGATGTATAACGTGCGCTATGGGGTCATCAATTCCTTGCTCGAGCGCTTCTTGAGTATCCAGCCCATCAACTGGTTGGGTACCCAGTCGCTGGTCATACCCTCGGTGATACTGTTCACACTCTGGGCCGATATGGGCTATAACATCATCATATTCTCAGCTGGTATGGATGGGATCCCTCACGATTTCTATGAAGCAGCTGAGATCGACGGAGCAGGTCCGATCACGAGGTTCTTCAATATCACCTTGCCGCTGTTGGGTCGCACCCTCAGTTTCGTCATCGCGATGACATTCATCTCGCATTTCCAGATGTTCGCGCAGTTCCAAGTGTTGGCGACCAAAGGAGGTCCGAACAATTCGGGTACGGTGCTTACCTACCTGATATATAAGATCGCGTTTCAGAACAAGAACATGGGCTATGCATCGGCGATCGCCATTGCGCTCTTCTTGTTGATCATGGTATTTACGATCGTTCAACAACGCATCAACCGTGTCGACTGGGGCTATTGATCGATGGCGACGCTCACAAAAAGAAACTCATGGGGTCAATACCTCTCCTTGATCATCCTCAGCGGTGTCGCACTCTTTATCATCGCCCCTTATATTTGGATGGTCCTGGCATCATTTAGAAGCACGCAAGAGATCGTACAGAACCCCGGAGTGATACTTCCCATCGACTGGACGCTGGAAGGTTATCGCAACGTCTTGACGAACGCGCCCTTCTTCCAATGGTTCATCAACAGTCTGATCGTCGCACTCAGCATCACCGCGCTCGTGGTGTTCACCTCGACCTTGGCAGGATTCGTCTTCGCAAAGTTCGATTTCCGCGGCAAGGAAGGTCTCTTCTGGCTTGTTCTGGCGACGATGATGGTGCCCTATCAGATCACCATGATCCCGATCTTTCTCATCGTGGGCAGACTACATCTCTATGACACCTTGTGGGCTCTGATCATTCCAGGCGCGGTCTCCGCCTTCGGTCTCTACCTGTGTCGACAGTTTTGTGAGGAGATCCCCGATAGCCTCAGCGAAGCTGCACTGATTGATGGTGCCGGTCCGATGCGTGTCTACTGGTCGATCATCGTGCCTCTGCTGCGACCCTGCATCGCCGCCTTGGCGATATTCACGTTTCTCGAGGCATGGAACGAGTACCTCAAACCTCTGATCATGCTCAGTCAGGTCGAGAGGATGACCCTACCGCTGTCGCTGGTCTTTTTCGGCAATGCGCACAAGCATGATATCGGCTCGGTCATGTCTGCGGCATCACTGATCATGATCCCGGCGATCATCGTTTTACTGCTGTTCCAAAAGCAGTTCATCAAGGGCATTTCCATCACCGGGACCAAGTAGTTTTTGTGATGCTTTTGGCTCCTATTTTGCCTGTTCATACCGGTAATTAAGCCCTCCATACCCGGTTATGGACCATTCGTCATGTGCTCCTCGTGAAGTGGTTGATTCTGCTCAAATATACCTATAAAATAACTATGCAGCACGAGTTTTGTGCTTGTTTTAGCGTCGCGATAGTTGGTACGATTGGTAGGTACTCTAGCGGAAGGTGCCCATGAAAATGGAGCAGGAGAACATGAAAAATTTTGTCAAAGAACCCTTGATGCTCTATCTCAGCATTGCGCTGGTACTCGCTCTCATAGCGGGCGCGTTCATCTATTTTCGGGGCGATACTTTTGGCGATGACTACATCGTAAAGGTCGATGAGACCGAAGTCAGCGCGAATCTCTATCGGCATGCTTTGCTCATTGCCAAAGAGAAGGTACTGCTCGAGTACCCGAATTCGGATCAAGACGCACTCTGGAGCTTTCAGGAGACCGATGATTCCCCCGTCTTTGCGCGTGAGATCGAGGAATTCGAGCTGAACAAACTGATCAAGACAGCGGTCATCAACAATCTGTTCGAGGAGTACGGGCTCGAACTGACTGCAGCGCAAGATGAGCTACGGGCACAGAACGTTGCGGCGCGCATCGAAGGGTTCGGTGGCAGAGAAGCAGCCGATGAGCTCTTCAAGAAGTACTATTTGACTTACGAGGACTTCGTCGGTTTCTACGAAGATTACGATCGGTTCGAGTTACTGTTCCTCCATTACTTCGGAGTCGACGGGCTCTATCCCGTGAGTTTCGAAGAGATCGATGAGTATTACGAGGATAATCATGCACGGATCAAGAGCATCCTGATCCCGCTCGTCGGTAGTCAGGGAGAAGCGCTCTCGGCAGAAGCAACGCAGGAAGCCATGGATCTGGCTGTGGTGGTCCAAGAAGAAGCCAGCAGACCGGACAGTAACTTCGATGAATTGATCAAGCGCTACAACAAGGATGTGAATCTGCCCGAGGATGGCTATGTCATATCAAGGGACTATAATACGGTTCCGGAATTTGCGAGCGCGGCGTTTACGATGAAAGAGGGAGAGGTAAAGACCATCCTTACTGATCATGGATACTACATCATGAAGAAGTATTCGGCGCTCGATCCCTCCGTTTACACCAACATAGAAAGACAACAAGCGTTACTCACAATGAGAGGTCAAGCGTTCAATGATCAGATCTCGGACGCTAAGAACAAAGCAGATATTGTGCGAAATGAGGACCTGATCGAACAGATCAAAATAGAGGACATAACAACTCGGTGAGCGCAAGCGGACCGGTTGTACGAAGATAGAAGGGAAGAATCATGGATGAGAGATACGAAAGAGAAAACAGGGAGGTTGAGAAGCGTGAGAGACGCTGGCTGCCCTATCTTTTGGGTGCATTACTAGCTGCGTTTGTGATCTTGCTTATCCTCCTGCTGCACTCATGCAGCGGTACCGATACCCTTTCCGGGCAGATCGGCCCGGCCGGCCCTCAAGGAGAGCAGGGTATCCAAGGTGAAAAAGGCGAATCGGGAGCACCCGGTTCAACGGGAGCCAAGGGCGAGACCGGCGCGACAGGTTCTGGTGGAGGGCAGGTAGCACAAGGCCCTGCCGGTTCACAGGGCGCAACGGGCGCAACGGGTTCTCAGGGTGCGAAGGGCGAAGCTGGACAACAAGGTCCTGCCGGCTCAAAGGGTGAGGCAGGCGAAAAAGGCGCCACCGGCGCCACTGGATCCACAGGTCCGCAAGGTGCCACGGGAGCTGAAGGCCCACAAGGTCCGCAAGATGACACGGGAGCTGAAGGCCCACAAGGCCCTCAGGGCCTCCAAGGAATCCAGGGAGAACCAGGAGAGCAAGGCTTGCAGGGTGTTCAGGGCCCGCAAGGCGCGACTGGTGCGACCGG
>WQXV01000103.1 GCA_009781565.1 Actinomycetes bacterium | reverse complement strand
TGTCTCACAACTCTCTCCTACCTAAGCTTTGAGGCTCAAGCCCATTTCGGCGAGCTTGTCCTTGACTTCCTCGATTGATTTCGCGCCGAAGTTGCGCACGTTCATCAGGTCGTTCTCGGTACACTCGACCAGTTGTCCGACCGTTGAGACTCCCTGACGCATCAGGCAGTTGTAGGCGCGCACGGATAGATGAAGGTCACCTATCGGGGTGTCGAGCCTGCCGGTATCGGTCTCATCGATCTCGACGAAGATCGACTCCTCGTCCATCGGATTGATCGTCTGCTCGACGAACAGTTGCATGTGCTCGTTGATGATGCGACCTGCACGCGCAATCGCGTCGTTGGGCTCGCATGAGCCGTTGGTCTCGACCTCCAAGGTCAGCTTCTCGAAGTCGGTGCGCTGCCCGACGCGGGTGTTATCCACGAAGTAGGTGCAGCGGATGACCGGTGAGAAGAGCGAGTCGACCGCGATCGCGCCGATCTCGGAGTGGGCGGCCTTGTTGCCTTCAGCCGACACGTATCCGCGACCGGTCCCGATGTGCATGGTCATGCTCAATTTGCCATTCTTGTTCAGATGCGCGATCACATGATCGGGATTGATCAGCTCGAACTCGTTGGGGATCTCGAAATCAGCGCCGGTGACCACACGGTCGCCCTTGACGTTGAGCGTCGCGATGGCCTCACCCTCACCGATGCCGGTATCGGCGAACACCAAGCCTTTGACGTTGAGTACGATGTCGGTCACATCCTCGCGTACACCTTTGATCGAGGAGAACTCGTGCTGCACCCCATCGATGGCGATAGAGGTAGCCGCAGCTCCCTCGAGCGAGCTCAGCAGTACGCGACGCATGCAGTTGCCCAAGGTGTAGCCAAAACCACGGTCGAGCGGCTCGACAACGTAGCGCGCGACCCGATCATCGATCTGGTCGACAGCTACCGTTGGTCTCATAAACTCTGCCATTACGTTGCCTCCTTAAAAGCAATAAAGTGTCGTTCGTTACTTCGAATAGAGCTCGACGATGAGGTTCTCGCGAACGGTGACATCGATCTGATCTCTGGTGGGCAATGACAGAACGCTTCCTTGGAGCTTGTCGACATCGACCTCGAGCCAACTGGGTACGGTGTGACGCTCGTTGGACAGGATCGCGCCTTTGATGACGAGCAGATCCTTCGCGTTGGGAGCGACCGATACCAGATCGCCGGGACGGACCCGATACGATGGGATATCGACGCGCTTGCCGTTGACATGGATGTGCCCGTGACGGACCTGTTGGCGTGCCTCATCGCGTGAGGTCCCAAAACCGAGGCGATAGACGACGTTGTCCAAGCGGGTCTCTAACAGGCGCAGCAGGTTCTCTCCGGTGATACCGGGCTGGCGGTTGGCCAGCTCGTAGTAGGAGCGGAACTGCTTTTCTAACATGCCATACATTCTCTTGGTCTTTTGCTTCTCACGAAGCTGGAGACGATATTCTGATTCCTTCGGACGTTTCCTGCCGGCCTGGCCCGGTGGGAAGGGACGGCGCTCCATCGCACACTTATCGGTGTAGCAGCGATCCCCCTTCATGAAGAGCTTTTCGCCCTCTCGGCGGCACAGACGACAATCTGCTCCGGTGTAACGTGCCATAATATGATTCCTTTTCTTCTTTAGACGCGGCGACGCTTGCGCGGCCGGCAGCCATTGTGCGGGATCGGGGTGCAGTCCTGGATACTGGCGATCTCAAGACCGGCAGCTTGCAGGGTGCGGATCGCGGTCTCGCGCCCCGAGCCTGGGCCCTTGGCGAACACCGCAACTTTGCGCATACCGTGCTCCATCGCGGTCTTTGCGACCGCCTCGGCCGCAAGCTGGGCGGCGAACGGAGTGGATTTGCGCGAACCTTTGAACCCATTGGTCCCGGCACTTTGCCAACAGATCACGTTGCCTTGCGGATCGGTGATCGTGATGATGGTGTTGTTGAACGTTGATTTGATGTGAGCCTGTCCGACCGCGATGTTCTTGCGGGCGCTGCGCTTGACGCGCGAGCTCACATTCTTTTTCTTAGCAGCCAACGGTGCCCCCTATTTCTTCTTCGCGGCACTGATACGACGCGGGCCCTTGCGGGTACGGGCGTTCGTCTTCGTGCGCTGTCCATGAACGGGAAGGCCACGACGATGGCGCAATCCTCGATAACAACCGATCTCCATCAGTCGCTTGATGTTCTGTGAGTTCTCGCGACGGAGATCTCCTTCAACTTGCATATGGGCATCGATATACTCGCGTAGCTTGGCGACATCGCTGTCATCAAGGTCGCGCACCCGGATGTTGGGGTCGACGCCGGTCTCTTTCAGTATTTTTTGGGAACTGGTCAGTCCAATCCCGTAGAGGTAAGTCAGTGCGACTTCGATGCGCTTGTCACGCGGGAGGTCGACACCACTGATACGAGCCACTGATAATCCTCCTAGCCCTGACGCTGCTTATGGCGAGGATTGCTGCATATGACCAGCACCTTGCCATGGCGTCGAATAATCTTGCATCGATCGCACATCTTCTTAACGGAAGGTCGTACTTTCATTCTTCGTAACCTTTCACGTGCGTGTCTTATTGTTGCTATCTCACGTCCAGCCGCAGACGTTAGTTTTCAAGCCGTATCGGTCGACCTTAGCTTTCCTGCGAGTTACTTATAGCGGTACGTGATCCGTCCGCGTGTCAGATCGTAGGGGGAAAGCTCGACGATGACCGTATCCCCAGGCAGGATGCGGATGTAGTGCATGCGCATCTTTCCTGAGATATGAGCGAGCACGGTGTGCCCATTTTCAAGCTCGACGCGAAACATCGCGTTGGGAAGCGGTTCGACGACCGTTCCTTCAAGCTCTATCGCTCCTTCTTTTGCCAAACTGGCTCCTTTACCGGTCTTGCTTCTCATCTTTGCGGGCAAGCGTAGCTCTTTTGCACACAAAAACGAGTGCACCGTTTTCGGCGCAATTTGTTAGTTTATCAAAAAACTCGGTCTCGTGCACAAGAAAATTCGAATTCCCATGCGATAAGCTTTTTTATTAAGTTTTATTAAGCTGGCCGTATCGTCGCTCGTATCGACCGTGCCATCCCTTTATGCTGCGCTTCGCGTCATCGCTCTCGTGACCCTCTAGGTACATTGAACCGCGCTTCCCTCTTCGGTGTCTTCTTGGGTTTCTTGCGGGTGAGCATCTTGTGCACATCGATCAGAATCAGCGGTACCAGCACGGCGAGTCCTACCTCGAACCAGTCACGCAGGTCGAGCGGTGCGGTGCGAAACACCCTTTGCAGAGGTGGTAGATATATGACACACAGATGGAGCAGGAATGAAACGATCACTGCGGCGTTGAGCCACTTGTTCTTGAAGGTCTCACGAGAAAAGATCGAGCGAGTCGAAGAACGGAACGTGAATGCATGGAGTAGCTGCATCACCACGACCGCTGTCAAGAGCATCGTCTGGGTATGGTGCGGGTCGGTCTCGCCGAACCAGCCTAAAGCGCTGCCGTAGTAGGCGGTCAGCGCACCGACTGTGATCAGTGCTCCTTGGATCGCCACGTTCGACAGGGACCGTCCGCTCAGGATCGATTCGTCAGGATCGCGTGGCTCGCGCTGCATCACACGGCTCGATCCTGGATCGACTCCCAGGGCCAGTGCTGGCAACGAGTCGGTCATCAGATTGATCAGAAGCAGCTGTACCGGTAGCAGAGCCGGACCGACCAGACCAGCAGCGTCCGAATAGGGCAGCAACGCGGCGATGGGAAAGATCGCGGTCAAGAACACGATCAGGACCTCGGACATGTTGCACGAAAGCAAGAACAGGATCGACTTGCGCAAGTTATCGAAGACTATACGGCCCTGCTCGACGGCATCTACAATGGTCGCGAAGTTGTCATCGGAAAGCACCATATCGGCTGCTTCACGCGACACATCGGTGCCGACCAGTCCCATCGCCACTCCGATGTCTGCCGCTTTGAGCGCCGGAGCGTCATTGACCCCATCACCGGTCATCGCCACGATGTGCCCATGTTTCTTGAGCGCCGAGACGATCCGGATCTTGTGCTCGGGGTTGACGCGCGCATAGATATGGGTCTGATTGACGATGTCGAACAGCTCCTCGTCGGTCATTTTCTCGATGTCGGGACCGGTGATGACGGCAGTATCGGTGGGAAGCCCGATCTCTGCTGCGATCGCTTGGGCGGTCAAGGCGTGATCTCCGGTGATCATCGCCACATCGATCCCCGCCTCATGGGCTTCCTTGATCGAAGCGACCACTT
>WQXV01000102.1 GCA_009781565.1 Actinomycetes bacterium | reverse complement strand
CGACTCTCGGCATCGTGGACAAGGATGGGTGCTTCGCTGACTACATCACGCTGCCGACGCGTCTGCTCCATGTCGTTCCTGAAACATTGAGCGATGAAGCAGCGATCTTTGCCGAGCCTCTGGCTGCCGCATTTCGTATTCCCGAGCAGACGCCGATCGTCGAAGGTCTCCCGGTCGCTCTGGTCGGTGACGGAAGACTGGCCTTCATGATCGGGCAGGTTATCGCCGGTACCGGCGCGCGTCTGGCCGTGTATGGTAAAGACGCGGACAAACTGGAGCTCTTCGCTCCCTTTGCGCAGGTCAGATTGGTCGATGAGCTCGATCTTGCTCATAAGCATGATACCTATGAGATGGTCATCGATGCGACCGGTAACCCCGAGAGCCTCGCGACCTCGATCGCACTGACGCGCTCCGAAGGTTTTCTGATCATGAAGTCGACCTATGCTGATAAGGCTCAGATCGACATGAGCGAGGTGGTCGTACGCGAGCTGACCATCCGCGGCTCCCGTTGCGGACCCTTCGAGCCAGCGCTTGATGCCCTTGAGCGCGGCGCGATCATACTGCCACCGGTCGAGGTGTTCGCGCCACAGGATTTCGAGCAGGCTTTCGCCTCACCTGCGTTCAAAGTCGCCCTCGATTTTCGCTAGTCTCTAAGTAACTATCTCGGTTGAAGAGCTGGTGCCCAGACGTGTCGCACCCGCCTCGATCATGGTTTCGGCAGTGGCGCGATCGCGAATGCCGCCAGCTGCCTTGATGCCTGTCTCCGGTCGAACACTTTCGCGCATGAGTTGGACCGCCTCGACGGTCGCCCCGCTGTTCTCCCCCTTGAGCATGCCGGTCGAGGTCTTGATATAGTCGGCACCGAACTCCTCGGCCCAACGACACCCGCGGATGATCTCCTCGTCTTCGAGCAGTGCCACTTCAAGGATGACCTTGAGGATCGCGCCCTGTTCATGGACAAGTTCGGCAAGTGGCTCGATATCAGCACGTACCCCATCGATGTCTCGTGATTTGAGAGTTGCGACATCGATGACCGTATCGATCTCGGTCGCACCATCGGCTAGCGCCTGCCGTGCCTCTGCGACTTTGAGAGCAGGCAGATGCGCACCGGTCGGAAAACCCACCACACTGCAGACCGCAATGTCCCATCCATTCAGATGCTCGGCGGCAGTCTTGACCCAGAGCGGATTGACGCAGACCGCTGCAAGCTCATACTTCTTTGCCTCGTGGCAGAGTTGCTCGATATCAGCAGCATTCGCGTCTGTGGCAAGATTGGTGTGGTCGATATATTTACTCAAATAGTGCCTCATGCGTCACCGTTTCGATTTGTCATAGAGCTCACCGAGTGCCCGTGGAGCTTGATTGCTCTTACCGAAGAAGACCAGGAGCAGCAAGGTGATCACATAGGGTGCGATCATCGCCAGATCGATCACACTCGCATCTGCGTTCAGTCCCAGGACCAACGCGTAGGCTCCGCTGCGCGCCAACCCAAAGACCATGCAAGCCGCAAAGGTGGGAATGATCTTCCAGTTGCCCACGATCAGTGCAGCGATCGCCAAGAAGCCCGATCCAAAATAGATCGCCGGTGAGAAGTTGGTCGATATCGAATAGGCGAATGCCATACCACCGATGCCAGAGAGTGCGCCAGAGATCAGCACCGCGATAAATCGAACGCGCGATACATTGATGCCCGCGCTTTCAAGCGCCTGAGGATTGTCACCCGCCGCCCGGATATGCATACCGAAGCGTGTGCGATAGAGCAGATACCAGGCGAAGAGCGCGACTGCGATGATGATCACCTCAAAGGGATAGAAGTTGGTGAACACCGCGCCCAGTAGAGGTATGTCGCTCAGATACGGGATGGTCCAGCGCGGAGAGGTCCGCAGCATGAATTTGACCGAGGGGTTTCCGAAGAAGGTCGCATTGATCGTCGAGGTCAGAAATCCAGTCAGAGCGACCGAGACGATATTGACCACGACACCGCTGATGACCTGGTTGGCCATGAACTTGATGCACAGCACCGCATGAAGGGTCGCGAAGAGCGCTCCACCGAGTGCTGCGACCAAGAAACTGATATACATCGGCGCATTCGAGGTCGAGGCGAAGAACCCGGCAGTGGCGGCTACGAACAACCCGCCGGCAAACGCACCGAAACCGAGCAATCCTTCCAGGGCAAGGTTGACCACACCACTACGCTCGGAATAGATGCCACCGATCGCTATGATCAGAAGGGGCAAAGCAAAGCTCAGCCCATCGATGATGATCAGATTGAGGGTACTCATAGCGTCTCACCTCCGCTCATGTTCCACAGCGCCGGATCGCGTGCGATCTGGGCGGGGCTCGGCGTATCGTCACCCGCATCGTCAGCGCTCTTGCTGAGGTCCTCCTCAGCCTGCCGTGTACGATCGACCCACATCTTGATGAAGCCACCACAGGCGGAGAACAGCAGCACCATTCCGATGATCAGCGAGGTGATCTCTTGGCGGACCCCGACCGTCGAGCTCATATAGACCGACCCTCGGGTCATCGTGGTGATCAGCAGTGAGCTCAGTATGACCCCCAACGGATGGATGTTTCCCAAGAGGGAGACGGCGATCGAGTCGAAACCGACCGCGGTCAACTCGCCGGGATTGATCGACTTGAGAAACCCCAGATAGTAGGTCGCACCGGCAAGACCGGCCAGCGCACCCGATATCGTCATCGCCAGCATCATGGTACGTCCGACCTTGATACCGGTATATTTCGCTGCTTTCGCATTCATGCCGACCGCGGTCAACTCCAAACCCCACGTCGTCTTGAACAGAAGGAACCAGATGCCGATCGCACACAGAAGGGCAATGGGCAGACCGATGGGAAACGCGGTGATCGAATCACCGATCTGCAGTGGCGCGATCTCAAGACGCGCAGCAGCGGTGATACCCTTCGAGTGACGGGTGATCGGATCGATGTAGCGGGTCTTGATGAAGAAACTGATCACGTAGGCGAAGATATTGTTGAGCATGATCGATGAGACGACCTCGTGGATGTTGAATTGGTGTTTGAGCCAACCGATCAGCAGACCGGCGAGCGCACCTGCAATCATCCCGATCAGCAACACCAGAGGGCGCGCGATGATGGCAGGCAGATCGCTGTAGCCGACCAGCATGGTCGCCGCAAATCCCGCGATGAGCATCTGACCGGACACCCCGATGTTGAACAGTCCGCTGCGCAGCGCGATAGTGACGGCCAATGCCGCGAAGAGCATCGGGGTGAAGGCATCGAGCATTCCCATGAAATCGGTCAGCATCGATTTGCCGCCCGAGTAGCTCGCCTTTGGCAACCAGCCCGAACCAGCCAACAGCGAGGTGAATGCGTCAAGAGGATTCTTACCCAGCATGAGGATGATGGCCGAGATCGCGATCAGCGAGCACAGGATCGAGAAGACCGGAATGGCGATCCCTTGCCATCGCTCATCACCCAACACATTGACAAAGAAGTGTTTGATCTTTGAGAGGAATGCGTTCATGAGCGCTTCACCCCCATCATATACTCGCCCACCTGCGAGCGGCTCAGCTCGCTGGCAGGCGCGATCTTCTGCATACGTCCTCCGTACATGACCCCGATGGTATCGGCCAATGACAAGACCTCGTCGAGCTCGAGTGAGATGAGCAGGACGGCTTTACCTCGTTCACGTTGGGCGATGATCCGCTCACGGATCGCCATCGTCGCGCCGATATCGAGCCCGCGGGTCGGCTGCACGAATATCAGAAGATCGGAGTCTTTTTCGACCTCGCGTGCCACGATGGCCTTTTGTTGATTACCCCCGCTCATCTCACGGGTGAGCGCACGCGAACCGCGCCCCGCTCGGATGTCATATTCCTTCATTAGCCGATCGGCATGACTCTCAAAGGTCGCCGGTCGCAAGATCCCCCGCAGCGAGAAGGGGTGCTTGAAATAGGATTTCATACCCAGATTCTGCTGCAGCGATGAGTCAAGGATCAGACCGACGCCATGACGATCTTCAGGTATATAAGAGATTCCGGCAAGCGCACGCTTGCGCACCGAGTAGCGCGTGATGTCGGTACCGTTGAGTAGAATCGTACCTGAGTTGGCATACATCAACCCGACGATCGCGTCAGCCAGCTCGGACTGACCGTTGCCCATGACACCGGCGATCGCAAAGATCTCTCCGGCATGGACCTTGAAGCTCACATCGATGACCTTCTCGAATTTGTTGATATCTTCGACGGTCAGGTTCTTGACCTCGAGCACCACCTCGCCGAAGTT
>WQXV01000101.1 GCA_009781565.1 Actinomycetes bacterium | reverse complement strand
TCCTCTTCGATACGCAGCAGGCGATTGTATTTGGCGACGCGGTCGCTTCGTGCGGGAGCTCCGGTCTTGATCTGTCCTGCGTTGGTCGCCACGGCAAGGTCGGCGATCGTCGTATCCTCGGTCTCACCACTGCGATGCGAGATGATGACTCCATATCCCGCTTTTTTGGCCATCTCGATGGCGTCAAGCGTCTCGGTCAGCGTACCGATCTGGTTGGCTTTGACCAAGATCGCATTGGCTACGCCACTATCGATCCCGCGCTTGAGCCGCTCGGTATTGGTGACGAACAGGTCGTCGCCGACCAACTGGACCTTGTCGCCCAGACGATCGGTGAGCAGCTTCCAGCCGTCCCAATCCTCTTCTGCCATGCCGTCCTCGATACTGACGATGGGATAGCGCGAGGCCAGATCATCCCAATAGTCGACCATCTGCTCGCTGGTAAGCTCGCGTCCTTCACCGGCAAGCTTGTAGACCCCGCGTTTTGCGTCATAGATCTCGGTCGTCGCTGGATCGAGCGCGAAACGGATCTGGTCTCCCAGTTTGTAGCCAGCCTTCTTGACTGCCTCAGAGATGACCTGCAGTGCTTCCTCATTGCTGGCAAGATCGGGAGCAAAACCACCTTCGTCGCCGACGGCGGTCGACAGACCGCGTTTAGCAAGTACCTCTTTGAGGGTGTGATAGATCTCAGTGCTCCAACGCAGCCCTTCAGAAAAACTGGGAGCACCGACCGGCATGATCATGAACTCCTGCAGATCGATGTTGTTATCAGCGTGCATTCCGCCGTTCAGTATGTTCATCATGGGAACAGGCAGATGATGGGCGTTGACCCCACCTAGATAGCTATAGAGTGTCAGATCGGTCGAGTCCGCTGCAGCCTTGGCAGCGGCCAAAGATGCACCAAGGATGGCATTGGCGCCCAGTTTCGCTTTGTTGTCGGTCCCGTCAGCCTCGAGCATGATGCTGTCGACCAAATGCTGGTCGGAGGCATCGACTCCGACGAGCTCGTTGTAGAGGTGCTCGTTAACGTTCTCAACAGCAGTGGCGACCCCTTTGCCCCGATACCGCTTATCTTTCGCATCGCGCAGCTCGACCGCCTCGAACGCACCGGTCGATGCTCCAGAAGGAACAGCGGCGGTACCGAAGCTGCCATCATCAAGTAACACATCGACCTCGAGCGTCGGATTGCCTCGTGAATCAAGAATCTCTCGCGCGAATACATCAATTATGTTACTCATGGTCGCTCCTTACGTCGATTCCCACCTGTCGACTCGATCTGCTTGGTCTGCGCTATTGCTGCTGATTCTCGATCTCGAGATTCTCGAGCACTGGATCGATCTCTCCAAGACTCTCTCGATACTGCAATACCTCGGGATCGAGGATCTCGATGTCCGCATCAGCGTTCAGCGTTGCCATGAGTGTTTGATAGATCTCGGCTTGATCCTGGCTGTGCAGCATCGCGGAGATCTCTTCTTTGACCTCATCGAAGTCCATGACACCTTTTTCGCGTGTCTCGGTCACTTTCAAGATGTGCCAACCATACTCGGTCTGGACCAACTCTGACATCTGGTCGAGCTCGAGCGCATCCATCGCCTCTTTGAACTCGGTCACGTACGCATCAGATGATGCCCACCCCAGGTCTCCGCCGTTCTCAGCAGAACCGGGGTCTTGAGAGTATTGCTTGGCAAGCGCGGCAAAATCTCCGCTGCCGTCCTTGAGCTGGGCGAGCACCTCTTCGGCGGTCGCTTGATCTTCAGGAGCGAACAGGATGTGCGAGACGCGTTTGCCCGCCTCTTCGGTGAACATATCGATGTTGTCGTCATAGTACTCTTTGACCATCGCGTCGGTGATGTTATCTTTGGGAGCGAGCTTATCGATCAGCCCTTCGAAGAGAAGGGAGAACTTGATCTGATCGCGCAGATCCTGCTCGGTGTAGCCGTAGGTCGTCAAGGTCTCCTCATACTGGTCACCCAGCTGAGCTTTGGTCTCATCGACCTTTTCTTGGACATCCGCGTCGCTGACGGTGATACCCTCTTCGTTGGCCTTTTGCAGCAGCAACTCCTGGTTGATCAGATCATCAAGAAGCTGCGAGCGGATCATCGCTTTGTCGACCCCACCGTTGGCGGTATCGAAATAGCCAGGCTGGGCGATCTCGATGCGAGACATCTCGGCATTGAGGCGTGCGATCGATATCGACTGGCCGTTGACGCGCGCAGCGTCCCCGTACTCGTCGCCTCTGAAGTATTGCAACCCGAAATAAAGCCCTGCAGCAAGAGCGGCAAGTCCGAGTATCGCAATAAGCAGCGGAAGCCAGGGGAGTGGCTTTTGCGGCATATCGGTCTGGTCAAGATCGAGCTTGACCAGATCGTCCTCATCGATATCATCGAGGGATACATCGGGCTCCTCGCCCAAGATGTCGATCTGCTCGATCGAGGACAGGTCGACTTCATCTACGTCATCGACATCAACGACATCGGTATCAACGATAGGCGCTGCCTCATCGACATAGACCTCATAGACCACCTCTTCACCCTCGACAGGTGCCTCGATCTCAGGTGCGTAGGCGACACCCTCGATCTCATCTTGTGCTGCGACAGCCTGAGCTTCACCAGCAAGTTCTTGCTCGTCATTTTCAAACATGTGTATGGTTCTCCCTCTCGTATTGGAACTTTAGCTGCCCACACTATACCATCCAGCTCGAATCGCGTTCGTGCTGACACTATATCTACATAGAACCTTATCGGCTCGATCACGACTGGATGTCGTCGATCGCTTCGGCGATCAAGGTAACGAACAACTCGAAGCCGACTGCGGAGATCTGTCCTGACTGTTCTTGCCCGAGCAGCGAGCCAGCTCCTCTGATCTCCAAGTCGCGTAAAGCGATCTTCATGCCCGATCCCAACTCAACGTTATCGGCGATGGCGAGCAACCGCTCGGTCGCCTCCTGGGTCAGCTCGGTCTCCTCTGGATAGAGGAAATAGGCATAGGCGTGCTCATGGCTGCGGCCGACACGTCCCTTGAGTTGGTAGAGCTGGGCCAGTCCTAACCGTTGCGAGTCCTCGATGATCAACGTGTTCGAGTAGGGGTTGTCGATCCCGGATTCGATGATGGTGGTCGCGACCAGCACATCGATGCGCCGTGCGGCAAACTCCTCCATGATCTCTTCGAGCTGTGCAGCACTCATCTGACCATGGGCGACCCCGATGCGTGCCTCAGGTGCCGCCTCGATGACCCGCTGCGTCGCTGCATCGATGGAGTGGACCCGGTTACTCACATAGTAGACCTGACCGCCGCGCTCCAGTTCGGTCCGTATCGCATCGGCAACGATGTTCTCATCCCATTGCCCTACATGGACACGGACCGGATGGCGGTTCTTGGGAGGTGTGTCGATCACGCTCAGATCACGCACACCGGAAAGTGTCATCTGCAGCGTGCGAGGGATCGGTGTCGCGCTCATCGAGAGTACGTCGATCTGCTCGCGGATATTTTTAAGCTGCTCTTTATGTCCGACACCGAAACGATGCTCCTCGTCGATGATGAGCAGTCCCAGATCGTGCGGGACGACATCTTTGGAGAGCAGGCGATGCGTACCGATCAGTACTTCGACGGAGCCATCCGCGAACCCTTCGAGGGCGCGACGTTGCTGCGCCGGGGTACGGAAGCGGCTGAGCACCTCGACGGTGATGCCGAACGGGTCGAACCGATCGTGAAAGCTGGTGTAGTGCTGTTGCGCCAAAATGGTCGTCGGGCACAGCACCATGACCTGCTTGCCGGCCTGGACCGCTTTGAATGCCGCACGGATGGCGACCTCGGTCTTTCCGTAGCCCACATCCCCACTGACGAGGCGATCCATCGGTTTGCTCGACTCCATATCGGCCTTGACATCATCGATCGCAGCAAGCTGATCGGGCGTCTCCTCGTATTCGAAGAGTGCCTCCATCTCGATCTGCTCGAGACTGTCGGGTGCATATTCGAATCCGCTGACCTGCGCACGTCGTGCATACAGATCGACCAGATCGAACGCCAGTTTTTTAGCCGACTCGCGTGCTTTCTTGGTAGCTCGCAACCACGATTTGGTACCCAGACGGGTCAGCTTAGGTTTGCCCGACTCACTCCCGACATACTTGGTGATCTTGTCGAGCTGGTCGATCGGCGTATAGAGCGTGTCTCCCATGGCGTATTCGAGTTGCAGGCAATCACGCTCGATTCCGTCGACCTCGCGTTTGGTCATCTGCTTGAAGAGCGCCACCCCATAGGTGCGATGCACGACATAGTCTCCCGGTTCGAACCC
>WQXV01000100.1 GCA_009781565.1 Actinomycetes bacterium | reverse complement strand
TTCTTCTTGTCGCAGCCTTTTTCATGAATCTGGGAGTCGATATCGGCTATTTTCTCGGTTTTGTGGGATATGCTGCCTATGGCTTCGGAGGCAAAGTCAACATCATCGCGACGGCGATGGGTATTCTCTCGGCATTCTATATGATCGGCAGTCTCCTCGGCGGAATCCTTATCGATAGGATCGGTCCGCGACACGCAACCTTTTTCTCAAGCATTGCGATGGTTGGAGTTTGCTTCGCCGTCCAGCTTATGGCGGGACATCTCATGGTCTTTCTCATCATGACCGCTCTCTATGGATTGGTCGGAGCTCTTCTGCAATCATCTTTTGCAGCTTTCGCACCCTATCTTTCACGTGAGCGCGACGGTGTCAGACGGATAAACTCCTACATGACTACCTGTATGTTTTCCGCAACGATCTTTGGAGGATTGCTGGGAGTGCTTATCACCACAACGTTTACCCACTTGTCCCTGTTTTGGATGGTGGCGTTCGTGGTAGCGATCAGTGGCGTGCTGGTCCTCTCAGTACATGAGAAGTACTCCCCACACGAGGCCGACGGGGAGCCAGGGGTCACAGGTGAGCAAGACGCTGTGAAGACCTCGCATCCGCTGCGGGGTGCCCTCGAAGGGTGGAAGCTCATCCGTGGATCGTCTGCACTGCGCTTCTATCTGCTCATCGCCATTGCGATGTGGTTTTGCTTTGGTGCATTCGACGCGTTGGAGTCGCTCTACTACAAAGACATCCTCCTCGTACCGGTCTCATGGATGGGATGGATCAATTCCATTGCAGGAGTTGGGTTCGCCATCGGAGCATTCTCACTCTCGCGGATCCCCAGCAAGTTTATTTCCGCATTCCTGTTGGTCGTGTTGCTCGCATTCGAGGGAGCGACTTCGGTCCTCTATGTTTCAACCACCTCGCGTTATTGGTCGGCTTTTGGTATCTTTTTGCTTGCCATCACCTACGGAATTGCTGACCCACTCATGCGTACCCTCGTTCAAGCGGACTCACCATTGAGTGTGGTCGGACGCGTCATGGGGACGGTGGACATGATTCGAAAAGGTTTCACCTTCGTACCGCTGCTCATTGCACCCCTGCTCTATCGTCTCTGGGGAGTTCAACCCGTACTGATCGGAGCGAGTCTGACCACCATCGTGATGGCGCTGTCGCTCTATCCGGCTAGTCGTCGTCTTGATGAGGCGGTCGAAACGGCGGGCACGCGACACCTGGAACAGGCTGACGCCCGTTAGCGAGACGGGAAGTGAGGAAAAATGGAGTAGCAAAGAGAACGTTTAGCATGCTGTTTTGCGCTAGCATAGAACCCAGGCACCCCCATGGGGAAGAGGACACAGACCGAATGATAGGAGGCGATCATGGCAGAGTATGATTGTCTTATCATCGATGACGAAGTCGAGCTCTCGCAGTCCACGTGTGAGTACTTCAACTTGTTCGATGTATCAGCAGCTTGGGTCGCCAACGCTGCTGACGCTCTTGCGTTTCTGAAAGACCATACGGTCTCCCTCATCTTGCTTGATATCAATCTTGAGCATTCATCAGGATTCGATCTGTGCCGCCAGATTCGCGAAACCACTGATATACCGATCCTCTTTATCAGTGCGCGTACCAGTGATGATGACAAGCTTCTCGCTTTGAGCATCGGTGGAGACGATTACATTCAAAAGCCGTATGCGCTTTCTGTCTTGCTTGCGAAGGTCAAAGCAGTACTCAAGAGATACAAGAAAGACGATGACGCGCAATCTCTGCTCGATTTTGGGAGATTGCGTATCGATGTTGCGCGCAGAACCGTGACCCTTGATGATCACGTCATTGATCTGAAAGCTATGGAGTACAAACTTCTGCTCTACCTCGCACAAAATGAGAAGCGCATCGTGACGAAGGAGGAGCTCTTCCGCAAAGTCTGGGGTGAGGTGATCACCGGAGATAACACGCTCAATGTTCATATCCGTCATCTGCGTGAGAAGATCGAAAAGGATCCGCAAGATCCTCTATTCATAAAGACGGTGTGGGGCACAGGCTATGTTTTTTCGGGTGACGAGAAGTGAGGACGAAATACGCCTTACTTCTGCTGGCCGGTGTTCTGATTGCCGTCAGCATCCTGTTTGCCGTCATCATAAACAAAACGCATGACACGCAGCTCGATTTGATCGAAATCAATGATGTGGTCAAGACGCTGTCGACTGACTGGGATGACATCGCCGCAGGTCAAATGCTTGCCTATCCGACCAATGGTCTCGATTTTGTGGTGTTCGACACGGAGGGAACTGCTCTGCTCGCAACACGAGAAGGTCTGGTCACCGATCTTACCAGTGCCACACGGGAGCGCTACATAATGGTCGATGTAATCAGCGGTGATCACGTGGTCGGCAAAGTTGCCTTTTTCAACGATATCCAAGCCTCTCTGGACAAACAGCGCGAGCAACTTATGGGAGCGGCAGTAATCCTCGTCGCGTTACTTGCGATCCTGTGCGCAGTCTACACCTTCTATCTTCATCGCAAGATTATCATGCCTTTTGGCAAAATCCAAGATTTCGCAACGCGAATAGCCGCAGGTAATCTTGAGACCCCACTCGAAATGGATCGAGGCCATCTCTTCGGAGCCTTTACTGAGAGTTTCGACATCATGCGCGAAGAGTTGCACCGGGCGCGCGAAAATGAACGCAGCGCGAACCAGAGTAAAAAGGAACTCGTTGCATCTTTGAGTCACGATATCAAGACACCGGTCGCAACGATACAAGCGGTAGCCGAGACCATGGAAGCACAAACACTGCTCGAAGGCACTGCGCAATTGACCGAGGCGGATCAAAAGACAGCTGAGCGTTTGCAGATCATCTCGGCAAAGGCCAGACAGATCGACTCGCTCGTCACGAATATGTTTCATGCCACCTTAGAAGAGCTACAAGAGCTCAAAGTGGCGCCGATCGAAATCGCTAGTACCGACATTGCGCAGCTCATCCACAACGCAGATCACGAGGAGCGCGCACGACCGTTCACTTTGCCTGAGTGCATCGTTCTGGCTGATAGCTTGAGGCTCTCCCAGGTCTTTGACAACATAGTGGGCAACTCGTACAAATATGCGGGAACACCTCTTGAGATCACTTCAGCGTTCGAGGAAGATCGTCTCATGATCGCGTTGAAAGACCAGGGCCCCGGAATACCAGAAAAGGATCTTTCTCTGATCACCACCAAGTATTATCGCGGCGAGAACGCTGAAGGCAAAAGCGGCTATGGTCTGGGTCTTTATATCTCGAAATATCTCATGAATCAAATGCAAGGTGATCTGTTCTGTGAAAATCACGCGGATGGATTCTCGGTCACTTTGGTGCTGCAACTCGCTTAGCCAATCTCTTAAAAACACATAAAAAGATTTAAGGATCATTTAAGAATCCGACAAAGACCTATTAAGGACCTCCTTGCCATAATGGCTTCGTTGTAAGGAATTGGTAGAGAGGAAGGAACCTAATGAAGAGACCGATCATCAGAGCAGAAAAGCTGTGCAAGACCTTCTCGAGTGGAGGTGTCCAACAGCATGTTCTCAAAAACCTCGACCTCGATGTTTACGAGGGTGATTTCACCATCATCATGGGAGCATCCGGTGCAGGAAAATCTACCCTTCTGTATGCGCTGTCCGGTATGGATCAACCGTCACTCGGAGCGGTCCATTTCGCCGGTCAGGAGATCACGAAGATGAGCAGTGATCAATTAGCGGTATTCAGGCGCGAGAACTGTGGTTTCATCTTTCAGCAGATCTATCTCATCGACAACATGAGTCTGATGGACAATGCCATGACCGGTGGGCTGTTGGTCTCGAAAGATCGTGAACGCATCGCAGCCTACGCAAAAGAACTGTTTGGACGGGTGGGGTTATCCCCTCGCGATTGGGAGAAGTTTCCCTCGCAGCTCTCCGGTGGCGAAGCGCAACGTGGAGCGATCGTTCGCGCACTCATCAACGATCCTGCTATGCTGTTTGCCGACGAGCCGACCGGTTCACTTAACTCCGCATCCGGCCAAGCAGTACTAGATCTCCTGAGTGACGTACATCAACAGGGACAAAGCATTCTCATGGTCACTCACGATCAGAAATCAGCACTGCGGGGCAACCGCATCATTTACATAAAGGATGGTTCGATCTGTGGTGAATGCATACTGGGAGATTACCAGAGCAATGACACAGCGCGCCATGAAAAGCTGCGTTCATTTCTTGCCGAGATGGGGTGGTAGTGATGAGAAACATCATACATGTCACCAAAGCGAACTTGCGCAAAGGATTAGGTCAGTCGTTCAGTCTCATGCTTTTCGCTCTGATCGCGGCAATGCTCCT
>WQXV01000099.1 GCA_009781565.1 Actinomycetes bacterium | reverse complement strand
TCGGTTATGGCACTTCGATGTGCTGCGGTACCATAGCCTTTGTTTTGAGCGAGATCATAAGGTGCATACTCAGGATGGTCCTGTGCCAGATCGATCATCAGCTCGTCTCGCGCCACTTTTGCCAGAATCGATGCAGCAGCGATACAGGCAACGGTTGCATCGCCCTTCACAATGTATTCCTCGTTCAAACCCAGGAGGGTTTTGAACGGTGTTCCGTCAATCAGGATCTTATCGGATACTCTCTCCAGTTTCGCGACAGCTTCCTTTTGAGCCTCTTGAAGCGCACCAACAATACCGATCCGATCGATAAGGGTATGGGGACGATGTGCGACCGCAAACGCCAGTGAAACGGCGCGTATCTCGTCAGCTACCTGCGAGCGCAGTTTGTGGCTGCTGAATCTCTTGCTGTCTTTGAGGCCTTCGATCGGGACAGTGTCATCAAGAATACAGGCAGCAACAGTTATCGGGCCCGCAATTGAGCCGTAACCCACCTCGTCGATCCCCGCAACTGAGATGTAGCCAGACGAATGCAATTGACGTTCTGTTGCATAGAGATCGGTGTCGTCTTTCGTTGTATGAGCCATCAATGAGAGGTAAGGGGCTTATTCCGAAGATTTCGTGAGTCGACGTGATCCAGGTGAATAGAGCTCAATACCATCTTTGCACAGGTTGCACTCATCAGGGTCCCACGATGCGACATCGAGAGGTAGAAGTGGATAGAAGGGTTTATCGAAACTATGCTCTCCCCCACGATCGATCAGCGAAACGATACCTATAACCTTGCCGCCTTGCTCCTCGACGACCTTGATGACCTCGTTGACACTGCCGCCGGTCGTGATGACGTCCTCAGCTACGAGCACGCGCTCGCCAGGGTCGATCTCGAAGGCACGACGGAGCGTCATGATACCATCTTGCCTCTCAGCAAATATGAAACGAACACTCAACGCCTGTGCTAAGGCGTAGCCGAACACCAGACCACCGACAGCCGGAGCAATAACGGTGTCGCACGTAAACCCCTCGGGAAGGCGCGATGCCGCTTCGACTGCCAGCTGATTCGTCAGATCGGGATATTCGCAGACGCGTGCGCACTGCACATAGGTGTCGCTGTGGCGACCACTCGTCAGTTGGAAGTGGCCATGCCTTATTGCATCACTGTCGACAAGTATCTGTTTGACTTGGTCATCACTTAATGGCATGTGTCGTCCTTTCAAGGTCTATGCTGGCTCACTGACAACATCAGCGCGCTCGAGAAGTTCTTTTCTCAAGGGGAACACCGCTGAGTAGTTCGCGATCACATACAGCGTATCGCCTGAACCCTGTAGTGCTTTGTGGATGCCGTCCGCCTGTGGCTGCACGATACGGATACGATTCCAATTGATTCCCGCATCACGCAGTCGCTGTGCCATGTCATCGCTACAGTCACCGCCCACGTAGAAATTGCGCGGCCCCTCCTTCTCATACTGTTCTAGCTCGATATGTTCATACCAATCTATGTCGACTCCATCGGCGACCGTGTTGTTCGTGACGAAATAGACATCGAAGGTGCCGCCGGAGTTGTTCGCACTCTCCAAGCTGTAGTTGAATCCAGCAGGGTTCTTCGCCATATTGATAATGACTGGTTTTCCCTCCACGACGAATCGTTCCATGCGACCGGGTTGCGTCTGATAATCGGCAAGCGTCTTCGCGCTGTCCTCAAGACTGATTCCTTCACCGGTCGTGACTACCAAGGCGCCCAGTATGTTCGACACATTGTAGAGTCCGCGCATATTGGTCACAAACGGTGCTTCGGTATCTGGAGTGTGTGCAATGAATGACAAGGTATCGTCTTCGGTGATATCGCTTGCATGATAGTCGACCGGTTCGGTGACACTGAAGAAGACGATCTCGCGCGTTGACATCTTTGAAAGTTGTGCCGAGTCGGGGTTATCGAGGTTGAGCACCAGCGTCGTGTCAGATGAGATGGTGTGCTTGAGGGCACGATTGATGGCAGCACGGACGTCTTCGATGCTGCCCATTCGATCTATCTGGTCGGGAAAGAGGTTGGTCACCACAAAGTACTTCGGGGTCAAGTCCTTGCAGATGGGAACGGTGTAGAGCTCATCGACCTCGAGGACGGCATAGTCGGCTTGAAGATGGCCGGTCAAAGGCGCCTCAAGAAGGAATGCCGAGGCGATCCC
Organism: Actinomycetes bacterium; assembly: GCA_009781565.1. Classification (GTDB taxonomy): domain Bacteria; phylum Actinomycetota; class Coriobacteriia; order WRKU01; family WRKU01; genus WRDL01. The sequence continues at coordinate 2,209 of WQXV01000099.1, read as the reverse complement.
GTTATACATGTTCGCGCCGATCTTGTTGCTGATGACACGATATCCTGCATCTTCAAGTATCTTGGTCGTGATATTTGCGGTGGTCGTCTTACCGTTGGTACCGGTCACCAAGACGATACCGCGTGAGATCTCAGAGGAGAGCTTGTTCAAGATCTTGCTATCTATCTTGGTGGCAAGCATACCAGGCAGGCTGGTCCCTTCATTTCCAGCAAGTCTGGATGCCAGAGCGGCAAACCGGGCGATGAGTATAGCGAGCATTCTCATAAGGATCCCCTTCCATTCTTGCGTATTATTCCTCGTTCAGCTCTCATAGCTGTCCCTCTCTACTTCCTCTTGTTCTCTAATGCCTGCGTGATCTCAGAGAGTACCTCTTGAGCTGCGTTTTTAGGGTTACGGTTGGCAGTAATGGGTCTTCCTACCACCAAGTAGTCTGCTCCGTCTGAGATCGCCTCATAGGGCGTCATAACGCGTGCTTGGTCGTCGGTCGACGCCCAAGTCGGGCGCACCCCAGGAGTGACGATCTTCACATCGGCTGGTACCGTCTTACGTACCGTTTTTATCTCAAGAGGTGAGCAGACGATCCCTTCGATGATAGGCCATCCTAGATCGGTTAAGGTCACCACACGCTCTTGAGCGGTGCATGTCACACCGGTCTGGGCCAGCACCTCGTCATCCATACTGGTAAGTACGGTGACACCCAAAATGGTGGGCATTGGTTTTTCGAGCGTTTCGGCAGCGCGGAGTGCTCCTCTACGTGCAGCGCGCATCATCTCCATGCCCCCAGAGGCATGGATCGTGAACATGTCGACACCAAGTTTTGAGAGCGCATAGGCGGCTCCTTCGACCTGATGAGGTATATCGTAGAGTTTCAAGTCGAGAAAGACCTTGAACCCACGATCCAGAAACGGCTTGATGATGAGCGGGCCTTCGGCATAAAAGAGCGTCATACCGATCTTGACCCATCCTGCGATCCCTCGACAGGCATCAGCCCACTCGAGAGCCTCGTCGAGTGTGCCGTCGAGTGCGACGATCAAAGCATCTGATGGCTTACGCATAGACTCTCACTACCCTTCCAGCTTTCCGATGATCGCACGCGCACGGTCAAAACCCTGTTCGCGCACGTACTCCTCGATACCGGCAATACAATGGATGGTGGCATACGGATCGATGAAATTGCCGGTGCCGATCGCGACCGCGCTGGCTCCCGCAAGCATGAATTCGATCGCATCGGTCGCAGTCAGGATGCCACCCATGCCAATGAGAGGGATCTTGATCGATTGCGCGACCGAATATACCATGCGAAGCGCCACCGGTTTGATTGCAGGACCCGAAAGTCCTGCCACCTTGCGCTCGAATGCAAAAGTCCGTGTTCGAGTATCGATAGCAGTTGCCAGCAGTGTATTTATCAGCGATATCGCATCAGCTCCCGCGTCCTCACACGCGGTCGCGATACCTGCGATATCGGTAACATTCGGGGTAAGTTTCATGATGAGTGGACGCTTAGTCGCTTTGCGACAAGCCTCAGTGATCGCTTGGGACTGATCGGCATTCACACCGAATGCTAGACCGCCTTTGTCAACATTGGGACATGAGATGTTGATCTCATAGGCGGCGATCGTGGGTTCTTCCTCCAGACGTTCGATCACCTCGACATATTCAGGGATGGTGTGACCTGATACGTTTGCGATGACGGTGGCATGAGGCGCATGAGAGGCAAGCCATACCAGGTCACCGCGACAAAAAGCTTCGACTCCGGGGTTCTGCAGTCCGATCGAGTTGAGCATGCCGCTGGCAGTCTCGAGGACTCGGACTCCCTTGTTGCCGGTCCATGGAACTGCTGAGACCCCTTTGGTCACGACCGCACCCAGAGCTTCCAGATCCACGAAACTACTGAACTCTTTGCCGGATCCGAACGTGCCGGACGCGACCATTACGGGATTTTTCAAGGTGAGAGAGCCGATATCAACGCTCAAATCTATTGCGTGATCTGAGTTGTCGATCTTTGAACTAGATCCTTGAGCTGACGGCATCATCCCAGAGCACCTCCTTGGCATTGAAGACGGGACCATCCACGCATACACGCCTCAATCCTGCTGTAGTCGGTATCACACAGCCCAGACAAGCACCGATCCCACATGCCATGTGGCGCTCGAACGAGACGTAGGTTTCGATCCCTGCGTGGGTCGTCAGATCGCTGATCGCTCTTTGC
>WQXV01000098.1 GCA_009781565.1 Actinomycetes bacterium | reverse complement strand
CTTGCGCTTCGCAGGCCAGTATCTCGATCTCTTTCCAGATATCGAATTTGTTCTGTAGTTCCCAGATGCGTGCCATCTGCGGACGGCTGTAGCGATCGATCATGATCGGTGAGTCCTTTCTGCTTTAGCGTAAAGGATCAATGGTCTCGTAGACGACTCCGACGGCGGGACCCACGTGCGCACCGATGACCGGCCCGATGGGGACGACGTCGACCGGATGTCCCACTAGTGGCTCAACAAGCTCGCGAGCGAATTTCTCGCCATGCTCGCTGTCGGCGATGGTGTGGACCGCGACACGCTTGAGCCCGCCAGCCTTTTCCATGTCGGTCTTGAGCGCATCTAGCAGCGCCTGCAGCGCTTTGGGATAGGAGCGCACCTTGTTGGGAGTGACGACCGCTCCCTCTTCGACTGAGAGGATCGGTATCAGCTTAAGCACCGAACCGAGCAGCGCGGCAGCAGTCCCGATACGCCCTCCTCTCTCGAGGTATTCGAGGGTGTGAGGGGCAAAGACGAATCGTGTGCGTGCGATGGTCGCGTTGGCAGCGTCGATGCACTCCTGCATCGTACCACCCGCATCAGCCACCTCTGCAGCGCTCAGTACCGCGAAGCCCTCTTGTAGGCAGTTCGAACCGGTGTCGACGATCTCTATGACCGCATCAGGATAGCGCTCTTTGAGCTGCTCGGCAGCCATGCAGAACGAGTCATAGGTGCCACTCATCTCAGAGGAGATGGTCATTCCTAACACCTCATCGCCCGCTTCGATGATCTCACTCATCTCCTTGATGATCGAGCCATGGGAAGGTTGCGCCGAGGTGGGGATCTCCTTGGTGTCAGCAAGACGCTCGTAGAAGTCATGAAGGTCAAGATCGAGCTCACGGTCGTGCCGATCACCGTCATTGATGTAGAGCGAGACCTGACGCATACCGTAGCGTTCGATGTCTTCGGGGCTCAGGTAGTTGGTCGAATCTATAAGGAGTTTGACAGCCATAGACGAGTCGATTCTCTTAGAAGCGGATCGGACATTTCAATGATAGCATGCGCCATGCGCTGGTCCTCGCGAGAGTCCGCAACTCAGCGGTTGCGTTTACGGTCCTTCTCGTTCAAAGTCCGCTTGCGCAGACGGATGGTTTGTGGGGTGATCTCGACAAGCTCGTCATCCTCGATGTATTCGAGTGCTTCCTCAAGGGTGAAGTTTGTCGGTGGCGCCAGCACGATACCTTTGTCCGATCCTGCCGCCCGCATATTGGTCAGCTGCTTTGCTTTTGCGACATTGACCACCAGGTCGCCGGCTTTGGCGTTCTCACCCACGATCATACCTTCGTAACATTTCTGCCCGGGACCGACGAACAGGGTGCCGCGTGCCTGCAGGCTGTCGAGTGCGTAAGCGACCGCTTTGTCGGTGCTCATCGCGATGAGTGATCCGTTCTGGCGTCCACCGATCTCGCCGCGATAGGGGCCATATTCGTTGAACAAGTGGAACAGCGTCGCCTCGCCGCGGGTGGCATTGAGGATCTTCGTACGCAGTCCCATGATGCCACGGGTCGGGATGGAGAACTCGAGGTGGGTGAAATCCTCGTTCTGCACCATCGAGGTCATCTCCCCACCTGAGGTACCGAATATCTCGATGACCTTTCCGGCATACTCGTTGAGCACATCGACAACGGCCAACTCGTAGGGTTCCATCAGCGTACCGTCTTCTGTGGTATGCGTGATGACCTGGGGACGACCGACCTGGAACTCGAATCCCTCGCGGCGCATGGTCTCCATCAGAACTGAGAGATGTAGAACCCCGCGACCCGCAACTTCCATACCGCGCTTGTCCTCGGTCTCGGTGATTCGCATCGCAATGTTGGCATCGCCCTCGCGCAAGAGGCGTTCCTTGATCTGGCGCCCACCGACGATGTCGCCTTCTTGGCCGACCAGAGGTGAAGTTGACGCTTCGAAGACGACTGAGAGTGTCGGTTCCTCGACATGTATTGCATCAAGCTGCATCGGGTTCTCGCGACAGGTATACAGGTCACCGATGTCGGTGCTGTCCACTCCGACGACCGCGACGATGTCACCGGCGCTTGCCTCGCGTGCCTCCTGGCGACCGAGTGCCTCGAACGTGTAGAGCTTCTTGACGGTCGCGTCGAAACTGGTCCCATCATTCTTGATGACGAGGACCCGCTCGCCTTCGTGTATCTCGCCGCTGAAAATGCGCCCGACACCGATGCGTCCGACATAGTTGGAATAATCGATCTGGCAGATCTGGAGTGCTAACGGTCCATCAGGGTCGACTTCGGGGGCAGGGATATGTTCGAGGATCGCGTCGAGCAGCGCATCCATATTCTGCACGTCATCGTGGGGGTCGAGGCGCGCAAACCCCTTCGATGCGCTGGCATAGATCACCGGAAAGTCAAGCTGCTCATCGTTGGCTCCCAGCTCGAGCATCAGCTCGAAGACCTCGTCGAGCACTTCGTGAGGTCGCGCTCCATCTCGGTCGAGCTTATTGATGACGACCAGGGGCTTCAGGTCATTCTCAAGCGCCTTGCGCAGTACGAATCGCGTCTGGGGCATCGGGCCGTCAAAAGCATCGACCAGCAGAAGGCAACCATCGGCCATCTTGAGCACGCGCTCGACCTCTCCGCCGAAATCGGCATGGCCTGGCGTGTCGATGACGTTGATCTTGGTGTCTTTCCAGCGGATCGAGATATTTTTTGCCAGGATCGTGATGCCGCGCTCACGCTCCTGATCGTTCGAATCGAGGACACAATCCTCGATCTGTTGATTCTCACGGAACACACCGGTCGATTGCAGCAAGCGGTCGACCAAGGTCGTCTTGCCATGGTCGACATGGGCGATGATCGCAATATTTCGAATGTCTTCTCGCCGCATCGGGGTTCCTAGCCTAGTAGCCTCTCTTCTCGTAACACTATCTTGGTAATTGTTTGACCATCCATGATACTACGGTATTGGGCAGTAAAGCCATACAACCTACTTTATCCGGTTGCAACTCACCGGCGTATGGTATCGTCAATTCGTATAAGCGTTCCTAGGTTGGCGTGTTTTACGGAAGGCACAGGTAGGCACATGGCACAGGCGCAGTTCCCTCTTCTTCGAAGTTCGTTTTCAATCGGACGATTGACGGTACCCAACCGTATCGTCATGCCCGCCATGGGAGTCAATTTGGGTGCCCTCGGTGGTGGGGTCAGCGATGACCTGATCGCCTACTATGAGGCTCGTGCGCGTGGTGGAGTGGGCCTGATCATCAGCGAGGTGACACGTGTGGTCGATGGAGCGGGTGCCGGCGAACCCTGTCAGCTCGCGGCGCGCAATCACAGTGACATCCCTGACCTGCAGCGGCTGGTCGACACCATCCACAAATACCCGACCAAGTTCTTCATCCAACTACAGCATCCCGGTGCCATGTCCAGTCCTGCGGTGACCGGAACCTTGCCGGTCATCCCCTCACTTCCCTCACCGGAGATGAAGGATTTCTTACATGTCCTGACGATCGAAGAGTGCGAGGCATTGGTCGCCGCATTCATCCAAGGAGCTACCATCGCGCAAGCAGCCGGGGCTGATGGAGTCGAGCTGCACGGTGCTCATGGCTATCTGATCAACCAGTTCCTCTCGCCTACGTACAATAAGCGCGATGACAAGTACGGTGGCAGCTTCAAGGGTCGGATGCGCTTTCTCACCGAGATCATCGAAGGGATACGTGCCAGTTGTGGTCCCAATTTCGCCCTATCGGTCCGCGTCAATGCCGAGGAGGAGTTCCCCGGAGGATCGAAGCTCAAGGATGCCCAAAAGATCGCAGCGGCGCTCGAGAAGCTCGGTATCGATCTGATCAATGTCACCTGCATGGGTGCCGGTACGATCGAGCCAGGTACCTACGAACAAGGTTGGAAGAGGTATATGGCCTCGGCGATCAAGGAGGTCGTCAGTATTCCGGTACTCGCGGTGAGCAACATAAAGAGACCGGAGATTGCAGAACAACTGCTTGCTGATGGGATCTGTGATCTGGTCGGGGTAGCGCGCGGACACCTGGCTGACCCTCAGTGGAGTGCAAAAGCTTTGGAGGGTCGCGCCGATGAGATCCGTCCCTGCATCGGATGCCTTGCGTGCTTCGACGAGATCTGCAAACTGCATCGCGTCAAATGCGCTATCAATCCCGTGACCGGACGCGAGCGTGAATTTGAATTCATCGTCGAGGATGGCTTCGGCCGACCTGTTGCCATCGTCGGTGGAGGTCCTGCCGGGATCGAGGCGGCACTGGCACTTGAAGAGCGCGGATTTGCTCCGGTCATCTTTGAGAAGGGCGATCGATTAGGCGGTGCGCTCAATATCGCTGACAAGGGTATCGGCAAATCATTCATCACCGCGTATATCGACTTTCTCATCGAGGAGGTCGAACGATCCGGCATCGAAGT
>WQXV01000097.1 GCA_009781565.1 Actinomycetes bacterium | reverse complement strand
TGATGCTGATCCGCGCGATCGGCGCGATCGGCAACGAGGGAGTGTTGGTCACTCCTCATCTGGTCAAAGAGACTCCGGGAGACCCTGAGCTTCTGGGAGCCTGGCCTGCCAAACAGGCGATCACACCCAAGGTCGCCCATGATGTGACCGCGATAATGGAAAACGTCATGGTCAACGGGACCGGAGCTAACATCAATCTCGACGGTTTTCGCGTTGCCGGAAAGACCGGTACCGCCCAGAAAGCCGCATTTGGCCAAGGATATGAGACCAATGCCCATATCGGCTCGTTCATCGGGTTCTTCCCGGTCGAAGATCCGCAGGTCATCATACTCGTGATGCTGGATGAGCCAGGCGGTAACTACTACGGTGCCCATGTCGCCGGCCCTGTCTTCGTCGAGATCGCCAGTTTCGTAGCCGATCATCTGGGTATCGAACCCACCTACAGCGAATAGAACGACTTCACAGTCAGGTGTCGGTTATCCAACGTTTTCACGCTCAAATGAGCACGTCACCGGCACTTTGCTAGCCTTAAATACATGAATAGTTTCTCTGATAATGCGCGCATAGCGCGTGCTTTTGCTGCGCAGAGCTCTTACGGTGATCCATCAGCCGCGCTTAGCATCGTCGGAGTGACCGGGACCAATGGGAAAACGACAACGGTCCAGCTTATCGCCTCGATCATGGAGCAGGTGGGAGTCAAGGCACGAGCTTTGGGTACGATCGGATCTCCGCTGACCACGTTAGGTGAGCCTGAACTGGCACAAGCGCTTGCCAAGCTGCGTGTTGAGGGTGTCGAGGTCGTCGCAATGGAGGTGTCCAGCCACGGACTGGACCAGCATCGGGTCGATGCCGTACAGTTCGATGTCACGGCGTTTTCCAACCTGACCCAAGACCATCTTGATTATCACCACGACATGGAATCCTATTTTGCCGCGAAAAAGCGGCTCTTCCTCGATCTCGCAAGCCAGACCAGCGTCATCGCGATCGATACCGAGTATGGGCGCGATCTGGCTGACCAGATCGCGCAAGAGGAGCCAGAGCGCAGGATCATCACGGTCGGGACTCCCGATGCGCACCTCTATGCCACCGATGTTGTCGAAAAAGCAGCTGCCACGAGCTTCGAATTGATCATAGAAGGTGTCTCCTATACGGTCGCCTTTCCCCTGGTGGGATACCACAATGTCAGCAACGCGTTGCTGGCTGCTGGATGCACTTTGGCGCTGGGCGTTGACGCATCGTCGATCGCGGCAGCCCTCGAATCGGTGTCCCAGGTACCGGGACGTCTCCAACGCTGCCAAAGCGATGCTCCTTTCAATGTATTCGTCGACTACGCGCATACCCCCGATGCGCTCGAGCGTGCTTTGATCGCATTACGCGACATCACTGAGGGCAAGCTGACGGTCGTATTCGGCTGCGGAGGAGATCGCGATACCGATAAGAGACCGAAGATGGGCTCAGCTGCCACTGACCATGCCGACAAGGTCATCGTGACGACCGATAACCCGCGCAGCGAAGACCCCGCATCCATCATTGAGGAGATCGTTGCAGGGATCGATGAAGCGCCCGACGCGGCGGTAACGACCCAGATCGACCGCGCGACCGCCATCGATCAGGCCATCGCTGAGTCGCATGCTGGAGACACCATCCTGATTGCAGGCAAGGGTCATGAGACCTATCAGATATTTGCGGATAAGACCATAGATTTCGATGACGTAAAGGTCGCGGGCAAGGCACTTGCGCGCGCGCAACGCAATCGAGAGTAAGGAAGAGCCGTGAAACTCACTGTTGCACAGATCGCAGAGTTGTGTGGGGGAGAACTCCTGTATGGAGACGCCGAGGCGATGGTCACCAGCGCCTCGATAGACTCGCGCAAACTGGTACCCGGAGGAATGTTCATCGCGCTGAAGGGTGAAAGTGATGATGGACACAACTATGTCAATCGCGCGATCAAGGAAGGCGCAGCGCTCATCTTGGTCTCAAAACGCGATGCTGCCGATCACGTGGTGGGCCTGGCGACGCGTAAGGGCTGTGCGGCCATACTGGTCGACGATACCCTCGAAGCTCTGCATGAGCTTGCCCATGAATGGGTCCAGATCGTTGATCCGACCGTCATCGGGATCACCGGGTCGACCGGTAAGACCTCGACCAAGGAGATGCTGGCCCATGTTTTGGGACAACGCTTCAAGGTCGCCTACACCGATGGTAACCAGAATAACGAGATCGGAGTGCCCCTGACCGTACTGGGGGCTGAGTCCGATGATGAGGTACTCATCGTCGAGATGGGTATGCGCGGGCTGGGCCAGATCGCGCAGTTGTGTGATATCGTCTCGCCCAGTATCGGGGTCATCACCTCGGTCGGACCGAGCCACATCGAGCTCTTGGGCTCGATCGAGAATATCGTCGATGCGAAAGCCGAGCTGTTGCGCTCCCTGCCCAAGAACGGGCTGGGAGTCTTTGAGGCGGATAAGTTCTATACCGACAAGTTCGATGAGGTCTCGGTCGCGCGGTCGATGACCACCGGTATCGACAGTGATAACGCCAAGATCATGGCGACCAAGGTCTCGCTCGATTCAGGCGGATGCGCTTTCGCGCATGTGATGTCGCTCAAAGACACCTTCGATATCGCACTATCGGTCCCTGGGCTGCATCAGCTCTCCAATGCGCTGTTGGTCATCGCGGTCGCCCAAGAGATGGGCATTCCCTCGGTCATGATCGAGAAGGGCATCGCCAAGGCACGTCTGACCGGTATGCGCTTCAAGATCGATATCAACCACAACACCGAGGTCATGGTCATAAACGATGCCTATAACGCCAATCCTAACTCGATGGAGCAGGCAATACGGACCCTCGCCTCGATGGAGATCGTCGGACGCCGTGTCTGTGTTCTCGGCGATATGCTCGAGCTGGGTCAGATCGCCGCAGACGAGCACTACAAGATCGGTAAGGTCTGTGCCGAGGTCGGCATCAATGCGTTGTTCGCCTATGGCGATTTCGCAAACGAGATGGTCCGTGGCGCACGAGAAAGCGGACTTGAGATCGCCAAAGCCTACGATTGGATCGAGTACGATGTCCTGATCGATGACGCTAAGGATTTTGTGGAGGCAGGAGACTGTGTCCTGGTCAAAGCATCGCGGGCGATGGAGCTCGAGCGGGTCGGTTTTGCCCTGCTCGATCTTGAAGCACCGACACCTGCCTCTGAAGAGGACAGTGCCGATGTGGATCCGGATGCGGCTCATGCCCAAGAGACCGAACCGCTTCAAGCGATCGATCAAGAGACCCTGTTCGACCAGAAACCGATGACGCAAGGAGCACCCGATGCTCTCTAGACTCGCCCTCTATCCCACCGTACAGGTATTTCTCTCCCTTGCCCTCGGTCTGATACTGGTGGCGTTCTCGATGCCGCCGTTCATGAATTTTTTGAGCCAGCGGCGCATCGGCCAGCAGATCAGGGCCGATGGCCCCCAGCGACATCTGATCAAGGAGGGGACCCCCACGATGGGAGGGCTCGTCATCTTACTCGCGATGGCACTGGTGTTCTTCTTGATGGTCTACGTGGTCTCGCCCAGCGCGCAAAACGAATCGTTGGCGTTTCTGCGAGAGCACGACCAGATGGTCAGAGGAGCGTTGCTCGTCATCGGAACGACCCTTGCCTGTGGGCTTTTGGGGCTTATCGATGACAGCGCCAAAGTGGTCCGTGAACGCTCGTTGGGATTGCGCGCACGCGCCAAGATCATCGGGCAGGTTCTGATCGCGATCATCTTCTCGATGCTGGCGATCAACTGGGTCGGCATCACACCTGACCTGCAGATCCCGGCGACCACCATCCATATCCCGCTCAATATGTTCACCACCGCCATCCCGTGGTTTGGCGACACCCTACTCGGTATTCCGTGGCTCTACATAGTGTTCGCCTCGTTGATGCTCATCTCGATGACCAACGCGGTCAATCTGACCGACGGGCTCGACGGGCTTGCCGCCGGTACCGTCGTGATCGTCACCCTCATCTTCGGTGCGATCGCCTTTGCCCAAGACAACCTGCCGGTCGCCATCGTGGCAGCCGCGATCTCGGGAGCCTGTATCGGGTTTCTGTGGTATAACGCCTATCCCGCCGAGATATTCATGGGCGATACCGGATCGCTCGGTCTGGGAGGAGCACTCGCAGCACTGGCGGCGGTGACCAAGACCGAACTGCTGCTGATCATCGTCGGTGGTATCTTCGTGATCGAGGCGCTCTCGGTCGTCATCCAGGTGCTGTGGTACAAACGCTTGGGGACCCGTGTGTTCAAGATGGCGCCCATCCATCATCATTTCGAGATGCTGGGCTGGTCCGAGACCAAGGTCATGGTGCGATTCTGGATCGTGACCGCGGTCCTTGCCGGATTCGGCTTTGCGATATATTTCTTCCAACAAGGAGGTTTGG
>WQXV01000096.1 GCA_009781565.1 Actinomycetes bacterium | reverse complement strand
GATCGCCACCGGGATCATCAGAAGTGTCGCCTCGATCAGGCCGACACGAAGATAGCCCAGTGGCGTGAAAGCCATCAAGACAATGATCGCGCACAGAAGGGCGAACTGAGCCAGAATGCTGGTACGCGGATTAGAGGATACGAGCACTAAAACGCAGCCGAGAACAGTCCATGGATATTGCAGTACGCATAGACCGTGACCGGCTCATCGGTCGAAGCGAAGAAGGTGGTCTCAGGCTTGCCGGCAACGTCCAGCTTAAAGACCGCGCCGGTCGAGGCGCTGGCAACGAAGATCCACTCGATGTGATGCTCGGGCTCCATGGGATGGGGCAGCTCGCCCACTTTTATCGTGTAGGGATTCTCGCCTGCGACGACCGGCACATGTTTCTCGATAGCGCCATCGGTCGAGTTGGCAACCAGATTGGTCATGGGCTGACCACAGCACTTCATGGTCCCTTTTCCCTCATCGATCAGATAGACCAGGTTGCCACATAACTCGCAGCGATAGAACCTGCTAGGTGCATCCATCACATCCTCCTTAAACGTAGGAACTCCACCTCCTTATCATATCGCATGAGTTTGCCGGATTGTGTAGCGCGACGGTTTATCGCTCGGTATAATGGGGGCAAGGATTTTTTGGAGGACATGTGAGAAGGTTCCTGTCGATCATAGGGTTGGCACTGGCGATCATCGCGCTCATCGTCGCGGCCTATGTCGCCTATGTCTATCTGAGTTACCATCGCATCCCTGATAACCAGATGTGGGCTTTCGATGTCGAGGAGACCGATGCCGTCCCCCTCGGTAAGGACCTGACCGCTGTGACCTTCAATATCGGTTTCGGAGCCTATGTTCCCGAGTATTCGTTCTTCATGGACGGCGGAACCGAGTCGCGTGCGTTCAGCATGCAGGATGCCACCAATGCGGTCAATGGCGCCATGGAGCTGGCAAAAAGCTTCAACCCTGACTTCGTCTTACTCCAAGAGGTCGATATCAAAGCCGATCGCAGCTATCGTGTCAACCAGCTCAATCTGGTCAAGCGCAAGTTCCCTGAGTTCTACACCCATGAGGCGATCAACTATGACTCGGCCTACCTGTTCTATCCGCTGACCGACCCGATCGGTAAATCGCAGGCAGCTATCGTGACATCGTCGCGCTTTCCTATGAGCGCTTTTACGCGACGCAGTCTGCCGATGCCCACCGACTTCTCAAAGTTCCTCGATCTGGATCGCTGCTATACCGTCAGCGAGATCCCGACTAAGAACGAGAAGACCTTGTGCATCTACAATGTGCACCTGATCGCCTATGGAGGCAGCACCGATATCGCCACCGCGCAGGTGCAGATGCTGCTCGACGACATGGAGGAGCGTGCCAAAGCCGGCGACTATGTCATCTGCGGCGGTGATTTCAACCACGACCTGCTCGACTCGTTCGCCATCTTCAATGGAGAAGGACACACGCTTCCTGGATGGGCCCACCCCTTCCCGATCGACCTGATCCCCGATGGGATCACGCTTCTCAACGAATATACCAACGTCGAAGATAAGGACGAGGACCTGATCCCGACCAGCCGTGACGCGAACAAACCGTACACCGGGCCGGAAGGACATACCTTGGTCATCATCGACGGATTCCTCGTATCGGACAATGTGGAAGTCAAAAGCATCGAGAACATCGATGCGCAGTTCGAATTCTCCGACCATAACCCGGTCGTTTTGCGCTTTCGTCTCATCGACGATCCCGCGCCTGCGCCATGACCCGGAGCGCCCCATCAAAAAGTTCGCACAAGCGCTCCCCGGTACTTATCCGACAGATGACCGATGATGACTGGGAAGGTGTCATCGATCTCTCGCGGCGTATGTGGTTCGATCTCGAGGAGATTCCCAACGCTGAAGCACAGCGTCTTGCGGCTACCATCGATACGCGCCTGATGATGCGCCAGACCACCAACGGGGTCGTCGTCATCGACCCGGTCAGCGACGAGATCGTCGGTGTGCTGATGTATCGCGGATCCGTTTGGCCACCCAAGCGGGTGCAGGGCTGGCATGAGGTCGCCATCGCAAAGGCGCTCGCGCGCGGCGATGAGATCGGAGGCGAGGTGGCGAGAGGTCTGCACAACTTCGAGGAAGAGATGCGTCGCTACCTTGAACTATTCGAACAAACGAGGATCCGCGACTATGACGGAGCGATCACCCTGCTCCTGCTCGATCCGGCCTATCAAGGCCAAGGCATCGGACGCCAGATGATGGATCGGGCTCTGCAGGCACTGCGCTCTCAAGGAGTCGGTTGGGTCTATCTGGATACCGATGACAGTCTTGACTATCAGTTCTACGATCATCTGGGTTGGAGGCGCGTGGTCGAGTTCCCCTCAAGCTTCGAGATCTTCGGCAAGGTCTATAGCCCCACCGAATACACCTACGAATACCAACTGTAGCGACCTCCTCGATCAGTGAGCGATTATCACTGTCCCGTGCTAGTATGAATCATCACGACACGAATGATTGAGCTAGTGAAAGGATGTCGATCATGTCAACGATACCGACCCGCGAGCAAGCTTGGGAGCTCTTGACCGAATACAACAGCGAACCTTTTCACCTACGTCACGCCCAGACCGTCGAAGGTGTGATGCGCTACTTCGCACGTGAGTTAGGCTACGAAGATGAAACCGAATACTGGGGTGCGGTCGGGCTGCTCCATGACCTTGATTTCGAACAGAATCCCGACGAGCACTGCGTCAAGGTCGCAGAGATACTCAAAGAGCGCGACATCGATCCGCGCTTCATCGATTCTATCGTCAGCCACGGCTATGGGCTGACCGGCAGCGCTACTCGACCTGAACATGAGATGGAAAAGATCCTGTTCGCCGTCGATGAGCTGACCGGACTTATCTGGGCAAGCGCATTGATGCGCCCCAGCAAGAGCGTGGCCGACCTCGAGCTTAAAAGTGTGAAGAAGAAGTTCAAGGACAAGCGTTTCGCTGCCGGATGCTCTCGCGATATCATCCGCCAGGGTGCCGAAGAGCTCGGCTGGGATCTCAATACGCTGATCGAGCGCACCATTCTTGCAATGCGCGAGGTCGAACCTAGCTTGCCGTAGCCGCCCCCATGACCTGATCGATCGGGTCTCGTATGACCAATGTCGCGAATCGGTCGTAATCTGTCGGGCTCTTATTTATCAGGACAAGGTCGTCTCCACCAAAATAGTGCACCATCCCGGCAGCCGGATAGACCGCCAGTGAGGTACCACCCACGATCATGACATCGGCCTGTGCGATAGCGGCGATTGCTCCCGCGACCGTCGCATCATCGAGCTGCTCCTCATAGAGCACCACATCCGGTTTGATGATGCCACCGCAGCTACAGCGAGGGATCCCCTCTCCTGCGGCGATATCATGCACATCGTAGGGCGCACCACACTTCATACAGTAGTTGCGCCAGGCGCTACCATGTAGTTCGAAGACGCGTTCGCTTCCAGCCTTCTGATGCAAGCCGTCGATGTTTTGAGTCACGACCGCACCGAGTTTTCCGTCGGCCTCGAGTTTTGCTACGGCACGGTGTGCCTCGTTGGGCTGCGCATCCAAGCACAGCATGTTGCTGCGATAGAAGTCATAGAACTCCTCGGTATGATCCATGAAGTAGGAATGCGACAGGATCCTCTCAGGTGAGAGCGCATCGGTCGTATCGTAGAGCCCACCTTTGCTGCGATAATCAGGGATACCGCTGGCAGTCGATACTCCCGCTCCCCCGAAGAACACGATCCTTTGTCCGGCTGCAAGGATATCGCGCAGCTCTCCAGCATTGGTCATAGATATGCTCCTCTCATTCTGTTTCATTATAGCGGTGCAAACAGCGGCGATCACCGTCCTATTTGTCTCAAAAGACCGATGAGGCCGTATAAAGCGATAAAATGTAGGCGGTGGATCAATCAAGCTAAGCCGAGCGAAGGAGCGATCATGAGCGATCAGTATGAGCCCATCCAAGAAGAGGTCATAATCGACGAAGTGGTCGAGACTCCCGTCGAAGCCTTGGGCGAGGCTGCCGATACCCCGTGGGGCATGATCGCACCACCGGTGGTCGGGACCGATGGTGCGGCACCTTCAAGCAGCGCCTCGACCGCGACGGTCGTAGCCATCGTCGGGGTGATCCTCGCGCTTCTCTGCTGCTGTTGCTGCTCGACGATATTCAGTCTCGTGATAATGGGCCAGATACTCAACTCAGGCTATGACCAACCCAACTACTACATGCAGCAGAATGCACCCGATTTTTGGAATGACGAGTACTATGATAACGAGTATCTTTTCGACTATAACCCCGGACCTAGCAACGAATTCTTCTTCGACGATGTCCCCAATCTTTGAAGATAAACCTGTTTCCGCGTGACGGAACTCACTGAGCTCTATATCGAACCGACCTCACGGTGCAATCTCTCCT
>WQXV01000095.1 GCA_009781565.1 Actinomycetes bacterium | reverse complement strand
CTTTATCACCCGCCACTATGCCAAGACGACCGAGATACCCAAAACGATCGCACTCGAGGTACCGCTCCACGACGGCGAGCTACTCGAGGCATGGTTGAGTGACCTGCGTCAGAAGCGTGGCTCAGGAAAGGGCACCGTTCGTTTTGTCGTGCCGCAACGCGGTGTCAAACACGAGCTGCTGGAGATGGCCATCCGCAATGCACGACATGCGCTCATGCGCTGGATGATGCGCACCCACTATGAGGATGAGCGGCTCAACGATGCGCTCATGCAGTTGGAGTCGGCTCTGGCGCTGAATAGCTCGCCGTACCGCATCGAGTGCTACGACATCTCGACTCTTCACGGGACCAATTCGGTCGGATCGATGGTGGTCTTTACCGGTGGCAAGAAGGATCCGGCGGCGTATCGGCGCTTTCGTATCCGCATGGAAAGTGCCGAGGCCAACGACGTCGCGATGATGCGTGAGGTACTGGGGCGACGCTTCTCCCGACCGGCAAGCGACGATTCGAAGTTCGCGCGGACTCCTGACCTGATCGTCATCGACGGGGGAAAACCGCAATTGAACGCGGCGCGCGCAGTACTGGAAGAGCTCGGCCAAGACATCGAGGTCGTCGGTCTGGCAAAGCGCGAGGAAGAGATATTCACCAGCTGGCAGGACCAGCCGGTCATCCTTCCACAAGGCGCTCCGTCGCTCTATCTGATCAAGCGTCTGCGCGATGAAGCCCATCGTTTCGCGATCGAGTATCATCGACTCCTGCGCAGTAAAGCGATGACCGCCTCGATCCTTGATGAGATCATCGGTATCGGTCCGAAAAAGCGCAAAGAGCTGGTCAGACACTTCGGCTCGTTTGCCAAACTCAAGGCAGCGAGCGTCGACGAGATCGCCCAGGTAAAAGGGATCACCGACGCGTTGGCGTATGATGTGTATAGTCTGCTACATATCGATGAGCAGGCAGATTGCAACGAGAGTCAGGATAAGACGATAGGGACGATAAGCGCAACAGAATTGGGTGCCAGTGATGGATAAGGCAGAGCGAGAAGCACGGGCTCTGCGCAACAAGGTCAATCGCATGGTCAACGCCGAGATCGCCAATCAGAACAAGGCGATCTATGCCTCAATACAACAGATCGAGGTCATCAAGAAGGTCGAGGCCCTGCACGGCATTGAGAATCTCCCTCAAGCCCTCGTCGAGTTCGCGCGTCTGCGTGTCGCAAACCCCGGCTTGTCGCTCAAAGAGCTGGGCGAGCTGGCCGACCCCCCTCTATCAAAATCTGCGGTCAATCATCGCATGCGTCGTATGCAGGCGATGTTGTAGGTATCGTCGCTCACCCAGGTGACTGCTCGAAACGAGAACAGGAGTGTGCCCATGAAAAAGCTCACCATTGGAATCACCTTGCTCATTGTCGCGTTGGCTATCACGGGATGTGACCTGCTGACCGGTAGAGGAAAAGAGCAGGTGCCTTCTGACATGATCGGACGCTGGGAGGCGGTATCGATCACGTTTCCCATCGAGGAGATATACGAGAAAGAGATATCGTTCGAGCCGCAGGGAGATGGCAGCTGTCTGTTCACCTATGATGGAACAACGTACACGCTGTCGTGGGAGCTTGACGGCGACTCCTTCCAGATGATCGTACCCGATTCGGCGACGGACAAGTCTGACGGGCTTATCATGGCGGGGACGCGCAACGGATACGAGATGGTGATTACTGATGTGATGGGGATCTCTGGAGATATGCTCTTTATACAGAGTGATCCGAATGATTCCATTTATGGGAAGTGGATCGCCCGACGGGTCACTATTTCCGTCACCGGCATCGACAATGCTGACGCGTCAATGGACCTGCAGGAGAACAACAAAGCGGTATTCTATTTGTCCGATGAAGTATATGACGATGCTGTATGGGCTCTCGAGGGCGAAAACTTCACCGTCACTATTCTGGCCTCCCAGGCCGAAGGAGATAAGGATTCACGGTATACCGGAACGTTCGATGGCGAATTCGTGACCCTTGCCAATGTCGGTGACATGGGCTATGACATAACCTTCGTCAAAAAGTAAGTGAGAAGAGGACCGCTGTTTGCATGGTCGGAATTCTTATTTGAACCATGGATGAGCGGTACGGGAGCAATCGCGCAACGCTCGATATAAGGTACACTTTATTTATATGGTAATGTCGGCGGGCAAACCGCTCGCTTTACTGATGAAAGGGGTAGTTTGTTATGGCGATCAAGACAGGTATCAATGGTTTCGGGCGCATCGGTCGGCTTGTGTTTCGAGCAATGGCCAAAGACCCCGATTTCGAGGTTGTTGCAATAAATGACCTCACCGACGCGAAGACACTCGCACATCTCCTCAAATATGATTCGGTGCACGGAAA
The DNA here is from genome assembly GCA_009781565.1 of Actinomycetes bacterium. Taxonomy (GTDB): domain Bacteria; phylum Actinomycetota; class Coriobacteriia; order WRKU01; family WRKU01; genus WRDL01. The sequence continues at coordinate 2,156 of WQXV01000095.1, read as the reverse complement.
ATACGATGGAGAGGTAGTCGCTGACGGTGACGCGATCGTCGTCGATGGCAAGCGTATCGCTATCACTGCCGAGCGCGATCCCGCCGACCTCAAATGGTCCGATCACGATGTCGATCTCGTGGTCGAGTCCACCGGATTCTTCACCGATGCCGATAAGGCACGTGCCCACATCGACAAGGGTGGGGCAAAGCGCGTGATAATCTCGGCTCCTGCGACCAACGAGGACGCCACCATCGTCATGGGTGTCAACGATGATGAGCTCGATCCTGAGAAGCACTTCGTGATCTCGAACGCGTCATGTACCACGAACTGCTTGGCGCCGGTCGCCAAGGTGCTTCATGAGGAGTTCGGCATCAAACGTGGGCTCATGAACACCATCCACAGCTATACCAACGATCAGAACATCCTCGACCTTCCGCACAAGGATCTGCGACGCAGTCGTGCAGCGGGACTCTCGATCATCCCGACCTCGACCGGTGCTGCGAAGGCTATCGGCAAAGTCATGCCAGAGGTCAAGGGCAAGCTCGACGGTATGTCGATGCGCGTGCCGACGCCGAACGGCTCGGTGGTCGATCTGGTGGCAGAGCTCGATAATCCGGCTACGGTCGATGCGATCAATGCCGCGATGAAGAAAGCTGCGGATGGTCCGATGGACGGTCTGCTTGAGTATTGTGAGGACCCGATCGTCTCGACCGACGTGATCGGCAATCCTGCCTCATCGGTGTTCGATTCACTCCAGACGATGGTCATGGACGACGGTCGCTTCGTCAAAGTGGTCAGCTGGTACGACAACGAGTGGGGTTATAGCAACCGCGTACTCGATCTAGCGAAACTACTCTTTGCGTAAGGCGGGGTCTCATGTTGAATAAGAAGTCCGTCAAAGATGCGGACGTCAAAGGAAAACGCATTCTGGTGCGTGTGGATTTCAACGTACCGCTCGATGGCTCGACGGTCACCGATGATACCCGAATACGGGCAGCGCTGCCGACCATCCGCTACTTGGTGGACCATGGTGGGCGTGTCGTCCTGATCAGCCATCTGGGTCGTCCCCAAGGCGGTGTGTTCGAGAAAGAGTTCTCCCTTGCACCGGTCCAGCGCTCACTCGAGCGATTGATCGGGCGCGATGTCAAGCTATTAGAGGGCAACCTCGAAAATGAGTCGACGGTGCGTGATGCGATCGATGCGATGTCCGATGGCGAGATCGTGATGCTGGAAAACATCCGATTCTATCCCGAGGAGAAGGCCAACGACCTGGCATTCGCGAGACAACTCGCGTCGCTCGGTGACCTCTATGTCAATGACGCGTTCGGTGCGGCTCATCGAGCCCATGCCTCGACTGCCGGTGTCGCAGAATATCTGCCCGCCTACGCGGGATTGCTTCTGGCGCGCGAGGTCGACACCTTGGTGGCGATGTTACGCGACGCCCCCACGCCCTTTGTGGGGATCTTGGGAGGCTCGAAGGTCTCTGACAAGTTTGGGGTCATCGAGCGGCTGATCGATGTGGTCGACACCCTTCTGATCGGGGGTGGGATGGCATTCACCTTCCTAGCAGCCCAAGGTCATGGGATCGGCAAATCGCTTGTCGAGGTCGATTGGATCGAGCCGGCCAAGGAGATGCTTGCCAAGGCCCATGAGAAGGACTGCAATCTCATCCTGCCGATAGACATCGTGGTCGCCGATGCATTTGCAGAAGATGCGAACACGCGCATCGTCGGGATCGATGAGATCCCTGATGACATGATGGGTCTCGATATCGGTCCCGCGACCTGTGAGTTGTTCAAGGGAGAGATCGCGCAGGCCCGTACCATCTATTGGAATGGCCCGATGGGGGTGTTCGAGATGGACGCTTTCGCGGCAGGTACCGAATCAGTCGCTCGTGCCGTCGCGCACAACAATGCTGCGACCTCGGTAATCGGAGGTGGCGATAGTGTCGCGGCTCTCAAGAAGTTCGGACTTGAAGACCAAGTCACCTTCGTATCGACCGGTGGCGGTGCCAGCATGCGGCTGGTCGAAGGAAAACCGCTCCCAGGCGTCGAGGCATTGCTCGATGCCTGATCGGTCGATCGTGTCATGAGTGCAAGGCAACAGAGAGGGAAATGATGGCAAGAAAAAGAATGGTCGTCGGAAACTGGAAGATGAACAAGACCTCAGCTGAG
>WQXV01000094.1 GCA_009781565.1 Actinomycetes bacterium | reverse complement strand
GACGCTGCCCCGGGCATAGGTGCTGCTTTCACTTTGATTATCGCTACAATAGAGGGCACGTGAATGAAAGAGGGATACCAAGTCGATGCATTGTGATGCGACCGCCATAGAAGTCAAGGATTTAAGCTACCACTATCCTGATGGTACCCAGGCACTCGACGATGTCTCATTTCTGATCGAGCATGGCAAGCGCGTCGCGCTTCTGGGGCCCAACGGGGCTGGCAAATCAACGTTGATCAGTCATCTCAACGGCATCACATTGGCGCAGACCGGCCAGGTCGCCATCGAGGATGTCCCCATCACCGAGAAAACGGTCCATGATGTGCGCACCCGTGTCGGAGTAGTTTTCCAAGACCCCGACAATATGCTGTTCATGACCAGCATCGGTGATGATATCTCGTTCGGACCGCTTAACATGAAACTACCTGCCGATGAGGTAGCTCGTCGCGTCGATCGGGCGCTTGAGGCGATGGGTATCGCCGAGCTGCGCGATAAACCCGGCATGCACACCTCGTTCGGTCAGAAGAAACGCGCGGCGCTCGCTTCGGTGCTCTCGATGGAACCGGCGGTCCTTATCTTGGATGAGCCGACCTCGAATCTCGATCCACGCGCCAAACGAGAGATGACACAGTTGGTCTCGGATCTCGATGTGACGCTGGTGATAGCGACCCATGACATGGATCTTGCCTGGGCGATGTGCGACACGGCTCTCGTGCTCGATGAAGGACGCGTGGTCGCCCACGGACCGGCTGATGAGATCATGACCGACGAGGATCTCATGCTTGAGCACGGTCTTGAAGTACCGCTTGCCGCAAGGTAGGCCTGAGGTGTTGGCGAGCCACACGTGATTGCTCACAGAACCCTGCAGGGGGTTCTTCGATTTTCGTTACAATAAGAGATGACGATGTGACGAAGGGGGAAGCAACATGAGCGCAGATACGAGCACCGATCTGTTGAAAGTGCTGGTCCTAGGCGGAGGTGGACGTGAACATGCGATCGTCCATGCACTGGCCGCATCCGATCGGGTAGCTGCGATCGAAGTCGCACCCGGTAATGGAGGCAGTGCAGGTGAGCCGAAGACGACCAATATCACTCTTGATGGTGAGGATCCCGCTGCGGTAGCTCACTATGTGCAAAGCAACGCGATCGACCTGCTGGTCATCGGTCCAGAAGCACCCTTGGTGGCTGGTGTTGCCGATGCAGTACGCGCGATCGGAATACCTGTGTTCGGACCGAACGGTGAGGCGGCGCAGTTGGAGGGATCCAAACAGTTCAGCAAGGATTTCATGACACGTAACGCCATCCCGACGGCAGCCTATCACGTCTTTTCTGCCGATGAGCGCACCGAGGCACTGGCGAAGCTGGATGAGATGGGTGCACCGGTCGTCATTAAAGCCGATGGACTTGCCGCAGGCAAAGGTGTGACGGTCGCCTCGACCATGGAGGAGGCGCGCGCTGCCCTGTCGGAGTGTTTTGAAGGACGTTTCGGCACAGCGGGAGATAAGCTGGTCATCGAGGAGTGCCTGGTCGGTCCCGAGTGTTCGGTCCTGTGCTTTGTCGATGGTAGCACGGTGGTGCCTTTGGCGCCTTCCCAAGATCACAAGCGGGTCGGAGAGGGAGACAGCGGTCCCAATACGGGAGGGATGGGAGTCTACTCGCCGGTCCCCTTGGTCGATGATGCGACCTATCAGGATATGGTGGACACGATGCAGCGTGTCGCCGATGCACTCGTTGCTGAAGGTATCGAGTACCGAGGAGTGCTCTACGGAGGATTCATGCTGACCGACGATGGCCCGCAGGTACTCGAGTTCAATGTTCGGTTCGGCGATCCAGAGACGCAAGTGCTGCTTCCTCGGCTGAGAAGTGATCTCGCTGAAGTATTGTTAGCGACAGCCCTTGGTAGCCTCGATCAGGTCGAGCTATCTTGGGATGATCTTGCAGGGGTCAGTGTGGTCATCGCAAGTGGAGGCTATCCCGATAGTTGCGAAACAGGCTTTCCCATCACGGGGATCGAGGCCGCCAACGAGCTTGATGGTGTGACGGTCTATCACGCGGGAACAAAGCGCAATGGGGATGGTATCCCCCTCACATCAGGTGGGCGTGTGCTCAATGTGACCGCACTTGCTCCAACGTTTGAAGAAGCCATACAACGTGCATACGAAGCAGTCGACCGTATTCATTTTGAGGGTGCGTTCAGCCGCAGAGATATTGGTTTGCGCGCGCTGGAAGGTAGCTACACGTGATAGTCCCGTCTACGTTGATGGTCATCGACGAACTCGGAACAAAGGTCGTGGTATGGAGAGGACATTATGCTAGCTGAACGCCTCCTCTCTGCGGTGATGGCGCGCGAGAATGCGCGCCTGCTCACGTTGGAGCCTGCCGATCTGGTCGCACTCCCCGAGCCAGATCCATCCAAGACCTACATGCTCTATGTCCACGTTCCCTTTTGCGAGCGGCTCTGTCCGTACTGTTCGTTCAATCGATTCCCCTACCAGCAGCAGCGTGCCGAGCACTACTTCAAGCATCTGCGCACTGAGATGAAGCTGGTCGCCGATCGTGGCTACAACTTTACCGCGCTCTATATCGGAGGTGGCACACCGACCGTTCACCTCGACGAGCTGATCGCGACCATCGATCTAGCTCGCTACCTCTTCGACATCAAAGAGGTCTCGTGTGAGACCAATCCCAACCATCTGCTGCCCCGATGGATCGAGCCACTGGCGGGACGCGTGGATCGCATGAGTGTCGGGGTGCAATCATTCAATGATGAGCTGCTCACCCAGATGGATCGCTACGACAAATACGGCTCGGGCGAATCGATACTGGAGTCGCTCCAAGATATCAAGGGAGCGTTTCGCTCGCTCAATGCCGATATGATCTTCAATTTCCCCTCGCAGACCGAGCAGATGCTGCGCACCGATTGTGACATGGTCAAGGAGAGCGGGTGCTCTCAGACGACCTTCTATCCGCTGATGGCCTCACCGGTGGTGGAGGCGCAACTGGCCGCGACGGTCGGACGCGTCAGCTATGAGCGTGAGGCGCAGTACTATCAGGTGATCTGCGATGAACTGGCTCATTTGTTCGAGCCCTCGACCGCCTGGACGTTCTCGCGACGTGGTGATCAGATGATCGACGAATACATCATCGATTACGAGGAATACATCGGTATCGGCAGCGGAGCGATGAGTTTCGTCGACTCGAAGCTGCTCGTCAATACCTTCTCGCTCAAAGAATACAACGAGCGGATCGAAGCGGGAAAGACCGGTGTGACCCATCTGCATCACTTCGACCTCCACGATCTGATGCGCTATCGGTTCCTGATGGGCTTCTTCGGGCTCTCGCTCGATCGCGCGCAGTTCAAACGGGATTTCGGGGTGCGCATCGAGTCCGGACTGCCGATCGAGATGGCCTATATGCGTACGGTCGGTGCCTTCGACCGCTACGATGAAGATGCGATCACGCTCTCGCCGAAGGGACGCTATCTGCTCGTCGCGATGATGCGTCAGTTCTTCATCGGGGTCAACAGCATCCGAGATGAGGCGCGCGCCGCGCTGTCAGTCGAGGAGCAACAGGTCCTCTTTGGCGAGGGTACGAATGCAGGAGATAATAAGTAATGTTGATGGTGGTCGATCGGTCATAAGGAGAGACGCATGAGCACACCTCTGGTAGGTATCATAATGGGATCGAAGTCGGATGCCGAAGTCATGCAACAGTGTGCCGACCAGCTCGACGAGCTGGGGGTAACGCACGAGTTGGTCGTAGCAAGCGCTCACCGTAATCCTGAGAAAGTCCATGAGTGGGCCTCAGGTGCGGCAGAGCGCGGCATCAAGGTCATCATAGCCGCAGCAGGTAAGGCCGCGCATCTGGGAGGTGTTGTGGCAGCATTCACCGCATTGCCCGTCATCACGGTCCCGATGAAGACGAGCGATCTGGGAGGGATGGACTCATTGCTCTCGATGGTCCAGATGCCGACGGGGGTGCCGGTCGCGTGTGTGGCGATCAATGGTGCGAAAAACGCAGCGATACTGGCGACCCAGATACTGGGTACGGGTATGCCGGAGTACCGGCTGCGTATCGAGAAATATAAAGCCGATATGGCAGCCCTTTAGATCGCTGCGTTCCAGCAATTGCCGCTACCACCTAGCGCAAAACATCACAGCAGATCTTACTGGGCTTGCGCTCGAGGTGTAGCGTTGAGGAAGGATATATGAGAGAGACCGTTCGCATACACAACATGACCTGCGCTGCCTGTGCGGCGCGTGTCGAGCGTGCGGTATCCGATAGTAGCGGGGTGAGCTCAGCTGCGGTCAATTTTGCGATGCATCGTCTGACCGTCGTCTATGATGAGTCCCAGATCTCGCTCGATCAGATCGGTCAGATCATCAAGAAGACCGGATACGGGTGGGAGCGCATCGAGGACAGCCAAGCGGCGCTCGATCAAGATCGAAAACGGGCTGCAGCCCACATTGCAACGATGAAGAAGAAGACGCTGATCAGCGCGCTGTTCGCGATCCCGCTGCTCTATATCGCGATGGGACATATGCTGCCCGGTGGATTCGAGCT
>WQXV01000093.1 GCA_009781565.1 Actinomycetes bacterium | reverse complement strand
AGTTCCGCCTCGACACTATCGGTCACGAACAGTGCTTTGGGATCCTGCGGCAGGTAAGCTTGCGAGTGGGCGAGCGTGTTGGTGATCGAGCCGCGCTGAGGACGCAGGATCGATGCGATCAACTGCAAGATGGTCGATTTACCCGAGCCGTTTCCACCGATGATCGCTTGGATCGACCCGCGTTCAACAGTGAGATCGGCGCCCCGAAGGACCCAGGGGCTGTCGGACTGGTAACGGAAGAACACATCGCGCATCACCACCACAGCCTCGGGCACCACCGCTGGAGCGGTCATGTGCTCGATCGATCCCTCATGAGAAGGTAACGGTACCACGAGCTCCTTAAGGTCGACCGGCTCCACGTGTTTGCCGTGCAGTCGGAAAGCATCGGTCGCATACGCGACCATGGTATGGGGCGTATGGGTAGCCACCACGATGGTGATCCCCAATTCGCGATTGATACGGAAGAGCGCATGTATGAAGTTCTTCTCGGCGATCGGATCGAGTTGCGCGGTCGGCTCGTCCAAGAGTAGGAGCTGAGGTTGCATTACCAATACACTCGCCAGAGCAAGGATCTGTTTCTGCCCACCGGACAGAGCATCGATGGGTGTGTGCAACCACGGCTCGATCCCAAAGAAGTAGGCGACTTCAGCGACCCGTCGCCTCATCTGATCGGGCGCAACGCCCAGGTTCTCCAGCCCGAAAGCCAGCTCATGCCAGACGCTGTCGCACACGATCTGATTATCAGGGCTTTGCGACACGAATCCGATCAAGGTCGAGGATTGTGAGACATCAAGATCCTCGATATCGCGTCCGAACACTTCTATGGTGCCGCTGTGCGAACCTGCAGGAGCGAGCTCGGGTTTGATCGAGCGTAACAGGGTGGTCTTCCCACTTCCCGTCGCACCGATCAGCAGCGCACATGATCCTGGTTCCAATTCAAGCGAGATGTCACTGAGCAACTCTTCACGTTCGGGATAGGCGAAACTGAAGTCTTTGATCGAGAGCGCTCTCATGCCACCCTCCTCCAACGCAGATCATCGATGAGGCTCATCGCAAGAGGAAGTCCCATCAAGAGGGTATAAGGAATGATCGCGATCGCCCATCCTTGAAGGCTGATGATTGGATAGAATCGAAAGCTGGACAGGGCGGATCGTATCGCCACCACAACTATGATCAGTAGCAACGAAAAGAAGATCGAGGCGATCTGATCGAAGCGAGAGAACCGATAGCGCTGATAGGTCGAGCGTATGGCCGAGCCACCCCACCCGCGCGCACGCATGGCATCGGATCTCTCCAGCGAGTCCTCCATGCTCCACCCCATCAGTACTGAGACCTGTCGCAGGCGTGCGGCGCTCCTGTCCTTTGCGTTGCGTGGTGTGGCAGCGGAGGTCGCTTGAGCGGTATTGCCGATCAAGATACCACGCTCGACGAACTGTGGCACCAGACGCATCATCATCGAGATCATCAACGCGATGGTCGGCAGGGTGTTTCCCATCACCGCAAGCACCTTATCCGAGCTCAAAACCAGCGAGGCATTGTAAAACCACAGCATGACCGCGACCAGCATCAGTCCCATGCAGGCTCCGTAGATGACGCTCTCCAGATAGATCGGTCGGACTCCGATGCGATAGAGTTCGGTCGAGCCAACGGTCGCGAAAAGAGGATTGATCAGCGCGCACAGTATGACGAGGGGAAGCTGCCAGCGAAGTGTTCGCAAGGTGCTACGCCATCCGCGCGCATAGATACTGAAGGCGAGCGCTCCGATGAAGGAGACGGCAAGAAACACCGGATGGACCACCACCATCGTGATGAGGATGATGGCAGCAAAGCATGCCAGCTGTAGAGCTGGATGTACGATATCGAGGCTGGAGAGGTTACGCGACAAAACGATCACTCAAGAGGTTCGTGAACATACGGTCAGTACCAGCCGCTAAGCGTATAGAGCCAGGTGATACTCTCGCCTCCGCTGAGGATATAAGCGTCGCACCCGAATCCGGGACTTGAGCCATTCACATAGTAGAGCCATCCACTTCCTGCCCCACAGCTGAACTCGGCCAAGCCGTTGATCGAACTCACATAGTTGCTCGATCCTCCGATCCCGACCCCACTCATGCAAAGCGCATCATAGACTGTGGAATCCTGGGGCAACGTCACCGTGGTCGATGCCATACAAGCAGGGTAGCCGAAACCGGCAGCTGCCGAGCTATCGACATAGACCGAGACCGTGATGGTACTCGGCGCCGGTGGTGGAGGTGGCGGTGTTTGCACGGTCGGCGCGGGAGCAGGCGTTGTAAGCTGTGACGTACTCGGATCGGATCCCGAGGGTGTCTGAGCGGATGTTTCAAGAGTTGTAGCTGCTGACGAGCTTTCAGCATCGACCTGACCAGTACGAGAGGTATTCGAATCTGACGGAGCGCCCGCTTCTTCATCTTTCTTATCGATCGTTACCGCTTTTACCTTATCGGTCTTTGGGACAGCCGAGGTAGCGTGTTCGGTCCTGTCCTGCAGTTGGACCTCATCTACCGGGTTCGCTGCAACAGCGAACCACCCATGGGTCAGCCCGAATCCGAGAAGCGATATCAGTAGCAATGAACAACTGGCCAGCGCGACCCAGATCTCGGGCTTATCCGAAAGTAGTTGCCCGATCTTGTTCGTTATTGTCCTTGTCTCACTCATTAGTCATCGTCCATTCGTTTATCCCTACCAGCGCGAGAACTGATCCTGCCAAGATAATGGTGATCAGTACCTGCATGAGCAGGTCAAGTGAGTCTCCCGTTGGAGGAATAGGAGGATGTACCACTTCATTCGGGACCACTTCGACGACAGTAAGGTCGAGATCCTCGCTGATGTTTGCCACGCCTTGGGATGCTTGTATATATACGTTATATGCCGCACCGGTGTTTTTGAACCCTTGATAGGCGATCAGTGCCCGAAAGCCCTGCTCGGTCGCCATATCATTGGTCTTGCCTCCAAAAAGGAATCCATCCAGGGTCGCGTTAGCCTGTTTGAGCAGTGCTGTCAGCGGGGTCGCGTCCGCATCGATGTCCGTCCCCCAGGTCTGCGCGTCGATCCCAGCCGCACTGAGCGCTATGATCACAAACGAATTCGCATTGGGGTTCTCGACCCCGGGGGTATCGAATCCCGCAAATCCACCACTGGGCAGCTGCATCCCTTTCAGGGTTGCCAATGCTGTCTGTATCGCCGCCTCGACTCTCGGGTCTTCATCACGATACGGGGCAAGCACCGTGATGCCCATCGCGGTCATGTCCGCATCAGAGTTGCCCGGTAGAAACGACCATCCTCCATCAGCATTCTGTAGCGTGAGCATGGCATCGATCAAGGTATCGATATCAGCGATCGCGGTCGGTGCCGGTTGGTAGGGACCGCAGGTATAGGCAAGTAAGGAGAACATCTGCCCATTGGTCGTCGTGTGCGCGATCGCTGTCTCTCCCAGTTTCGCGATCAGGTCATAGGCGGTGGCACCACTGCTTATCTGGGACGCATCGATACCCAGCGCGGTCAGCGCAAGGATCGAGCGTTGGAGGTTCGTGGTGTTCGGGCTGTTATAGGCCTCGATCGCGTTGGCGATGATCGCGTTCGCATCGATCGTGCCAGACTTCCCGATCGCTGCCATCTCCAGAGCTTTCCAGTCCTCACCGGTGCCCTCATAGTGTTTTGAGATATTGGCAAAGAGCGCCTTGAAGTTCGAGACGGCAAAGGGTGCCGGAGGGGTGACCGGGATCGGTCCACCTCCACCACCACTGGAACTGACCAGGCCGCTACCAGCCGTGGGCGCGGCAAGCGTAGACCAGTCGATGGGAATCTCAGGCCAACTATCCCAGATGAACTGATAGCTCGTGCCATCTTCGAGCGCCATGGTCTCAAGCGTCTCGATGCCCCAATAATACGATCCATCGATCGATGTCGACCAGTAATAAGACCAATCGGCTGGAGTCTCGAGCGTCTCATCATCATTGCTGGTCATCGCGTGGGGAAACCCATATTCGCCCAAGACATATCCTTTGAGATCTCCGACCGCAACCGCATGATCGAGCAGATCGAGCGCGCTTGCACCTGCCTCATACGCATAGGTCTTGTTGACCTTGACGAGGGGCATATCGGATGGATCGAACCCGAACACGATGGTCAGGGTCACCTCGCCTGCCGGCTCTGCTGCGCCTGCGATCGAGGTAGCCGAGACGAGTAGAAAGAGTCCCACGCACAACACGAGGATTAGCGTACTGACATGTGCGATGCCTGCTTTCTTTTTCGAATGAACGTTCACTGTCTTGCACTCCTTTCGTAGAGGCTCTACCTACCCAAGCGAAGACAGCATCAACAAAAAACCACGTATCGGCTTCGATACGTGGCCCCGTTTTTACCACAAAACAAGTTGAATAGCATGCTTGCATTCAAGTTGCACTCACAGTGACACGCTGCTTGTGCGAACACGTTTCTCGGTAAGTTCTCTGACTTGCTGGCTTGCGGCCAGATCACAGTGGCGGTACCGTGCGGGATTCACACCCGACTTCCCTTGGTCCGAGAGGTCTCCTCTTGTTGAGGTTTACTATAGCGATAAAACGAGTATTTATCAAATTGGGAGGAGCTGCGTGTCTGTCGGGACGAATTCTGTGATGGTGCCCTGCTCGTCGATGACATAGTGGCGGTTGCAGATACGTACCAGATCGGGGTCATGGGT
>WQXV01000092.1 GCA_009781565.1 Actinomycetes bacterium | reverse complement strand
TGAAGCAGACGGCACCACGTCCTCATGGACGGGTCAATACCGACCTGCTCACCACCATCTCGCTCTCCAACTCCAGTCTGGTCAATTTCGACCTTCCAGCCGGCACCATGATCGAGATCTTCTATGATGCGACACGAATCAACCAAAGTGCCATCAGAGTCACCGAAGCGAGTAGCTACTACACGATAGATACCAGTCAGGCAGGAAAGGTCGTATTGACCTTCTTTGACGGATTTGAAGCCGGTGAGAATATCGAAGCCTCCATCATCTGGCGACTCATTACTGGCCCGACAGAAGAGTATCAAGAGTTTCCGCTCTTTGCCCATTTGATCATTCCTGACTCTTCAGCACCCGATGGCTTGATGCCGATCGCTCAGGCAAATGTCGTTTCCCTCAGTGGTACGTACGGACGCCCATTCCTCACAAAATATGCCAATGGTCAGTTTCATGACTATCACATCATCAACTTCGGTTACACCAGACCGGATGGCTCATTCAGTTCCGAGGAGACGAGGTCAATCACCTATACCTATAAGCTGAGCAATGTCGAGCGCAACCTCTCCGAGGTCATCATCACCGACTATCTTCCCAGCTATACCACGGTCGTTGACGGAGTGATCAGCACGGCGACCGCTCACTTCGATCCGGAAAAGAATCCCGGCTGGGTCTTGGTCGAACCGGGAGTCGTAAGCTTTGCGAAGACGCAATACAACACGACAGTCACCAGCCTTCCCCGGTTGATCCTCGACTTTCCGAACCTGCGATCAGATCAGGTGATCAACAACTCAGCGAGTTTTGTCGCGACGCCCTATAACATGGCTTCGACAGAGGCACCTTTCACCGGCAGAGACTCGATACTGACGTGGGCAAGTTCAATACCTTTGCGCGAGATCTTTGGTAAAGACGCGCTTCGTGAATATTTCTATGACTATCCAGCAGAAAAGAGCCGATCCTTCACGTGGAAACTCACCGTCTCTGGGTTCGAGCGTGTCTTCTATGAAGAGTTGGGCGGGTTCTACAAACTAGAACCATTTCCTGATGGCCAGTATCTTGATAACATCTCCATCACCGATGACTTGCTTGATATACGCATGCGCTACATCGGCGTCGACGTGGGAGATTTCAAAGGTGCGCGTGTTACTGCCTACGACAGTAGCGGTACAGTTCTCTTTGAAGCATCGAACCAGTCGGGCAAGATTGCCTTCCCGGTCTCTATCTGCGATGACATCGCACGCATCGAGATCACCGATTCAGGCAAAAAGGTGCCCTCAGGCAAAATGATGAGCGCTTATGTGATCACCGAACTGCGCGATCCCTCGATCTCGATATCTGACTTTCTGACCGATCCTATGGCTCCACGTGATGTCGGGTTGAAGTTTCCCAACTATGCAACAATGGATGCCGAGCTTTATGACTCTGATAAAGCGTTCATAGGAACAAGGCAGATCCAGACCGATGATTTTACCGTCTTCCAACCCTTCGAGGCCGGTCTGGGTATATCGAAGACCATCAAGGAGAAGGGTAGCTCAGCCATCTTTACCCCCGGAGATGAACTCGTCTACTATTTGAACCTCGATCTCTATGATGATGGGGTCCGCGTCACCGATAGCAATCTCATCCCCAATGATGATGTCGCGATCACTGATGTGATCATATACGACGTACTCCCCATAGACTTTGTTCCCGCAGGCACCGACCCGTTCGTTCCCTCGAATTACCTCATGAACTACTCGACAGGACTGAGCTGGAAGATCCTACCTGATGCCTTCCAAGACGCCGACGGCTGGCATGATGTCTTGGAGATCAAGGCTGACTCAATCTCACCGTTTATGATAGCGCGACCCGGTATATTGAATACGATTGGAAGCCTTCGCGGCACGATATCAGAGCTTGCGTTCGATAGACAATACCTCAATCATGTGTACTTCGACTTTACCCAAGGCGCGTTCGTATGGGCGGGACAGACCTCTGCCCAAAATCCCTATCTTGCCATTGATGAGAACCCCTTCGGAGCTGAAGCACTGTGGGGATATGTTTCCTCAGATGTCGTGACCAGCAAGTATTTTGCTTCCCAAAAAGAGATCCGCACAATTGATAGCTCTTCACCGACAGGGTATGGCCCCTGGTCGAGGGATGGCGTGAAAACACCTGCTGGATCACCATTCCAGTACCGGTTGCGCCTGCGTAACAACACCGATGTGCTCTCACCGCGCACCGATGTCGTGGTAGTCGATGTCTTTCCCTATGTGGGAGATGTCGGCATTGCTCGGACCAACCAGCAGCGCTTCTCACAGTTCGAGAACTGTCTTGATGACGCTGGCTCTATCAAGGTGTATCTGGATGGAGTAGAGCTTTTTGGTGGTTATACCCTCTCTTATATGCTCGATCCACTACCCAGCAACTATCCCACTTACAACAGCTCGCAGGTTGATGCCTATCTGGACAACTCACTAACATGGAGCGCAAGCTATAGCGATGCGCGTGATGTTAAAGGCATCCGCGTCGATCTGAGCGGTATCTCGGTAAATCCCGGCCAAGAGATCGAAGTTCGCATCGACATGCTCGCCAACAGCGACCTGGGAAATATCGGCTTGCGCGCCAATAACTCGTTCGTGCGCAAAGACAGTGTGCAAACGAGTTATCTTGAGGCACCGAAGGTCTACAATGAGATCCTTGATAAGCCTGCCGAGATCCGCCTGCGCAAGCGTGAAGGAACCACATCCACCTACCTAAACGGCGCTGTGTTCGGGCTCTACCTTGATGACGGCAGTTCCACCGGAAGATTGGTACAGGTACAGACGACCGTTGCTACGGTGACCCCCAGCTTCGGTTCTGTTCTGACCGGTGGTGGTTGGATCGTCTTTACCGGTATCGAGCGGGGCAACTACTTCATCCAAGAGATCACGCCACCGAGTGGCTATGAGCTTAATACCACCCGCTATCCGGTCTATTTCAATGATTTCGTCGATCCCAATCCCGCAAGCTACTCGATTCCTTATGTATGTAACAAGTATTCGAGTAACTCGATCTCGGGACAACCCATCGGAACCATACCTCAAGGGACTGCTATCTCAAACACCTTGTTGCCCTACTACGGCTCGCTGGTATTACACAAGACCGATGGCACGGGAAGTGGGGTCTTTGACGGAAACGGACTGACCGGTGTACGTTTTTCGGTGCGGCAGAATTCCTCACCGAACACTACGTATACTGCTTATACCGATTCGAACGGTATCGTACGTTTCGATAACCTCTTGGTCACCGCGCAGACAGGAGTCTATACGGTAACTGAAGAGGCAGCACCTGGTAGGCTGACGGTCATGCCTCCCTTTACCGTGACGCTTAATCGCAACGGTACGATCACTCTCCAGTCTCCGCTACCGGCAGGTGCTCAGGGATTCGTCCAGTTGAGTGGATCAGCTCCACTACAGCAGGTCGACATCGCCAATACAAAGGCATCTGTCCGCATCATGAAACTGGGTATCATCGATGATTCACTGGTCGCGACCGACACGATCAACCTCGATCAGAACAGCGGTATTCGTCTGGGCAATGTTGAGTTCACACTCCATGAAGTAAGCTCGACATCAGACGTGCCGAGTAGTCTCAACCAAGTGGGATCAAGCCAAACAACGATAAGTAGTGGCACGAACCTAGGGACGACGACATTCGTCGGCCTAAAAGTAAACCAGCTCTATGCCATCCAAGAAGTGGCAACTCCACTCGGTTACCTCACACTTGAAACCCCGAGTTATTTCAAAATCGATGGACATGGCGCAGTCTTAGACGCGCTGGGACGACCGTACAAAGCCAATACTCTCTATGTCAAGAACGAGCGGGAAGAACAGACCGCAACGCTGATCGTTGAGAAGGTCGACGCAGCAGATTCAGACATCAAGTTAGCTGACGCACAGTTCGTACTCGAGAAGTGGGATGATGATACGAGTACGTGGAATACCGTGTCAACGATGAGCACTTCAGCCCCCAATGGGCAAGCAACGATAAATGGACTGACATTCGGGGCGTATCGCATCAGCGAGGTGGTTGCTCCGTCCAACTATATCAAGCTTCCACAATCACGTATGTTCTTTGTGGACAAGTTCGTTCCCACACAGATGTATGCATACACCTTCGAGAACACCGAGCTTGATCTCAGACTGGTCAAAGGTGTCTTCATCCAAAACTATAATCTGGCGATCCCGGTTCAACGACAAGCCTATGAAACAGCACTGAGCTATCTTGAAGATGCCTATGGCGCTGCACGGGTATTCTCCATTCCACAGTCTGATGGTACCGTGACTCTGCTGGTCGGTCTTGAAAACGCGGTCTTCGAGATGAAGGAATATGAGGGTTCCTCGGTCAGTTCATCTGATCTGCTAGGTACCTATGCTCTTACCTCGGATAGCGATGGTATGCTGCAGTTCGCACCAGCAGACGCAGGGTTCCTGTTCACCGACAACAATACCTACACCTTCCAAGAGGTCACCGCTCCGACGGGCTATAAACTTCAAAACCAGATCAATACCTGGAGACCATCAGGTGAAGCCTCTCGTCTGATCGAGAACGGTGGCATCAAATGGTTCTGTTTCGAGAACTATCCTGAGTTCCATCACATCGTACTCTCAAAATACGCCGTCGATACCGGCTCGGTTCTTTCCGATGCCGAATTCGAGCTGCTCTATCCCAACGGCGATCCGGTCTACACGCATGCAGGTGCTCCCATGACCTTTATGACCGATATGAATGGGCGCATCGAACTGGAGAACCTTGCTCCCGGTACCTACTACCTGCACGAGGTAGAGGCACCCACCGAGTACTCCACACCGGAGGGTTACTGGAGAATCATCATCGAGGGCGATGATCCCATAGGTATCCCTCATGATAAGACCGAT
>WQXV01000091.1 GCA_009781565.1 Actinomycetes bacterium | reverse complement strand
TTATGCGACGACCGTCCACTCGTTGATGGTCTTGCCGTCCTTGTCCACAAGCTCAAGCCAGCTGTTGGTTCCTCCGAAATAGAGGAACAGCCCCACTTCATTGACGCTTTTTAAGATGACATCCTTGGTGGTCTTGAAGTCTTTGATGGCATCTTTGTGCTCATCGCGGATCATCTGTCCGCCGCGCGCTGAGAAACCGAGAGAGCCATCCTTGTTCAGTGGCGCCTCTTGTAGCAGTTGCGCCCCCTTCTTGATGAGCATCTCACCTCTTTTGGGCCAATACACCGTGGCTTTGGCACCCCGTGCATCGACGGTGAAGGGAATCTCACTGACCTCTTTGGACCAGGTGTGGCGTGCTTTGCCACCTGCTTCTTCTGCCGCCTCGGACTTCTTCTGCTCGGCTGTCGTTTCATCCTGTTCCTCGGTATTGACATAGTGCAGGATCTGCCAGTTGATGCCGAACTTGTCGGTCAGAGATCCGTACAGCTCACTGAAGAACGATGGCCCCAGAGCGGAGTGAATGGTCCCGCCTTGACCGAGCGCTTTGAACACACGCCTCACCTCGGCTTTGTCAGCAAAACTGAGGGTGGGTGAGATATTGTTGCCCAGCTCGAAGGGATATCCTGAAGGAACATCCATGCACATCAGCACCATGTTATCGAAGGGGATACCTGCATACATGATGCGGTCCTTGTCCGCATCGGGCACCGGCACACCGGCATCGGGAGGCGTATCGCCATAGGTCATGAGGTTGGCGACCTTCGTCTTGAACACCTTGGCATAGAACTCGGCCGCCTCGCGACAATCACCGTCGAAATTGAAGAACATCTCAAGCAACATATCGACCACATCCCTTCCAGCTGCTGCACTCCATTCATTATACTAGTAGCCATGACCGATCTGATCCTCGATAGATACCGCCCTTTAGGACCGTTGGGCTCGGGTGGACAAGCTGACGTTCTAGTCGCATTCGATGAGCAGATGAAGCGTCGCGTCGCCATCAAATGTGTTCCGCTCTCCGATATCCATGCCAGCGCTGCCGCCATCGAGGAAGCACGCACCGCAGCGATGCTCAACCATCCCAACATCGTGACCATGTATGATTTTGCCGTCACCGATGATAGGGCCTATGCCTATCTGATCATGGAATATATCGAAGGGATCCCCCTTCTTGATATCGCCAGCGCCGATCTGAGTGACGAGGTCATCGCCGCCGTGGTGCGCGATGTGGGCGATGCGCTCGAGTTCGCCCACAAAAATGGGGTCGTGCACCTTGATATTAAGCCTGCCAACATCATCATCAACCATGAGGGATTGATCAAAGTCATCGATTTCGGGGTATCTTCGCTCTCGCAGGTGACCGGTCAAGCCACCGCGAGTGCCGGCACTGTCGGTTATATGCCATTGGAGCAGCTGACAAGCAATCCGGTAGGCCCCGCGACCGATCAATGGGCCTATGCTGCCGTTATCTATGAGCTGCTAGCCGACGAGTTTCCCTATGAGGAACAGCTGGCTACCGCACAGCGCTTGCGCCGTGCTCCCAGCGATCAAATTATCATGCAGCGCCTCCAAACTGCTGATGAGCCCAATCTGATGCAGACTAAGAACCCCATCCTCAATCAGATAGTGGCACGAGCACTCACGCGTGCTCCAGAATCAAGATTTGCGAGTGTCAAAGAGCTTCGAAGTGCGCTACTCAAGGAACTTCCTCAACCACGCAGTGGGCACAAACAACTGGCTGAGATCGTCTCAGCATTGACCGCTGACGAGATATACACCGATGAGCCGCTCGTCGCCAAGCCCTCACCCTTCAGCGGGTGCGTAAGTGTGGTAGCGCTCCTTGCCGCTATCAGCTCGGTGAGTGCACTATTGGTGATGGGTTTACTGCAAACAAGCTGACTGATCATGAGGTGAGAAGATGACCCCACAAGGTATTGAAGCTATCGAAGTCACTGACGAAGTGATCGAAGCGCGATCTGATTCCGCACAAACCGATACTTCGAGAAGCGAACAGGATCCTCCCAAGAAAAAGAAGAAGATCCTTCCGTTTATCATTGCCGGTATCGTCGGGCTCTATGTCATCTTGGGAATCGCTGCGATCATATTCCAAGAACCAGCACCGGACCTGCCCGCTTCCGTCTTGGTCGAACAATACGCCGCTGAGATCGTGGGTGCACATAACGAACTGCTCAGCGTCAGACTGGAAGGAGCGATCGAACCCGGTCAGAAATTGGGATCGGTCAAGAAGACCTACGCGACGAGCGAGCTCAATAAACGTATCAAGATCATGCAGACCAATGCCGAACTCCTCGCCGATCTCGAACCTGATGAGGGCGAGGATCCGTTTCCTGACGAGATCGGTCAATTCGCCTCCTATATCTTGGATGAGTGGGTGCCGTTCTGGGAGGATGTCTCGGGACGGATAAAAGAGGTATCGACGACTGATGAAGCGCTTCAGCAGTGGGAGGAGCTGCGCGAGACTGTCGCAAACAGCGACCAGGGCGCGAATATGGAACAAGCCTTCAGAAGTTTGGCGCGTACCGGAGAGCAGCTCGGCTGGGAGAAGGAGTCCTACACCGCCCGCATACGGTAACGCAGATCGGACACAACAGATAGTCCAATAATTGTGACAAAGCAACTGGAAGTTGCGCATATTCCACCTGAAGTAGGTGGAACAGATCCAATCCCAACAATAGACTAGAGAGTAAGTGGCAGTAAGAGAACTGCGGGAAGGAAGTAGATCGAACATGTTCTTTGACAAAATGAAGAAGATTCTCGTTGTGTTGTTGCTGATCGGCCTCGTGGTTCCAGCTCAATCGGTTTATGCGATACAGGATGGGTACACACCTTCGGGCATCCCCTTTTCAATGATGGAAGATCAGATCGATGCTCTGGTCAACGAGTACCTCGGTATCACTACTCCGGGTGCCGCTGTCGTCATCGTGCATGAGGGTGAGGTCATCTTCGAAAAAGGCTATGGATATGCCGATGTCGAGAAAGGCATCCCGGTCGATCCTGCAACCACGGTATTCGAGTATGGCTCTGCCGGTAAAACATTCGTGTGGGTATCCGTTATGCAGTTGGTCGAACAAGGTCTTTTAGATCTGGATGCTGATTTAGCTACCTATCTTCCTACTGATTTCTACGACCAGCTCACCTATGAGAAGCCAATCACCATGCGAGATCTCATGAACCACTCGGCAGGTTTCGGTGGCAGATTGCTCGATCTGATGGTCGATGTGAACAAGGCAGGCGATCCCGAATCGCTCGATAAGGTATTGCTGCGAGCACAGCCAGAACAGATATATGATCCGGGTATGGTATCGGCTTATTCGAACTTCGGCGCCGCCCTTGCTGCGTTCGTGGTCGAGACCATCAGCGGGCAAAGCTATGCCGAGTATGAACGAGAGCACGTATTCGATCCGGCAGGGATGAGAGATGTCAAGAATCAACCGGAGTGGATTGACGATCCTGCTTTCTTCGAACATAAGGCGAAAAGTTATGTGCTGGACGGTACTGACG
The DNA here is from genome assembly GCA_009781565.1 of Actinomycetes bacterium. Lineage (GTDB taxonomy): Bacteria > Actinomycetota > Coriobacteriia > WRKU01 > WRKU01 > WRDL01. The sequence goes on along the minus strand of WQXV01000091.1, from coordinate 1,403 downwards.
GCTTCGCGGAAAGCGCATGGGTGGTCGTTCCGATGTATCCGGCTGGTGCGGTCAACGGCACCGTTGAGGATCTGGTCCCCTATCTCAAAGCACTGACACCTGCACCTGGAGAGGTAAGTCCACTTTTCAAGGATCGGGAGACGCTTGCTGAGGTGTTCTCGCCAAGCTCACTCGATCCTACCGATCATCCTGGAACGCATCACGGATTCATGCGCTACAACGGTGCGGTCCCTGCCTTTGGGCATGGGGGCAACACCGTCGCATTCAGTTCATATTTTGCCGTCGAGCCACAAGATCGATTCGGCTTTGCCGTGTTGACCAACACCCAATCCGAGCAAGACATCGTGTACGGTCTTGCCAAACTACTTCTGGGAACCAGGGAGCTCCCGGAATCCACCACAGGCGATCTTCCTGATGCTGCCCAGCTGGAAGGTCAGTTCGTCATGGCGCAGCTTCAAGTAGGGTTCCCGCTCGAGATCTTGGATTATCTCGCGATCACCAAGGTGACCGCACTCGATTCGAACACCTTGGAGATCACGATGCCTACCGGTATGGGAGCTCTCCTCACCGCAACTTATCGGCAGACCGAGCCCTACGTGTTCACTTTGATTGACTCAAGTAGTCCCTTTGCAGACTCACTGCTCAGCGAACTACGATTTGTGGTCGAAGAGGACAGCCCCACTCGCATTCTTGCGGGCAATGGTTTCGATATGGTCGCGCTATCGTCAAGCCGTGGAATGCCCGCTTTAATCGGAAGCGCACTCATTGCGGTGTTCAGCATTCTCTATTTCCTGCTGATACCTTTTGCACTGTTCATCGGTTTTGCATGGAGCAAGTTCAAGAAGAAGCAGAATGGAACCGATCGAGGCTTCCGTCTTGCGAGCAATGCATTTCTTCTCTGTGGAACGTTGTTGGTGATCAACTTCCTTGCTTATGCAGCTCGTATCGCCAGCGTGTGGTGGAGAGCAGCAGCGGATGTCGCGCCCCATGTATGGGCCAACTATGCCCTGATGCTATTCGCTCTCACTGCGTTTAGCGCATCGGTACTTGCTCTGCGAAAAGATGAGGTTGCCAAGAAACGGATGATCTTATTCGTTATCACGAGCTTTCTTATGGCGTCTTTCATATTGGGACTACTCAGTTGGAACTTCTTCACTATGCTATAAGAAGCGCGGTCATGCCGCCAGCATAAAGAGAGTCGCCCGATTGGGCGACTCTCGCATTGTCTAGGTCAGACCAAAAATTAGAAAACAGGGACGACCGATCCGTCATATTTATCAATGATGAAGCTACGGATCTTGTCAGATTTCAAAGCGGAGATGAGCTTTTGGATCCCCGCATCGTTCTCGTTACCTTCCTTGACGACCAACACGTTGGCGTATTGGTTCGCCGCCTCTGAATCA
>WQXV01000090.1 GCA_009781565.1 Actinomycetes bacterium | reverse complement strand
TCGCTGATCGCGATGGTCATCCTCTCGATACCGGGGGTGATCGAGCAGGCATTGCTCGGAAACGTGGACTATCTGGTCGGGATCGCTGTGGTCCTCGGCTCCATTCCTGGCGCGATCATTGGATCGGTACTGGTCAAGAGAGTGCCTGAGCGCACATTACGCTTGGCTTTCAGCGCGGTGCTCTTGATCATGTCGGTCTTTTTAGTCCTCAAGGAGTTCTACCTGGCCTGACCTGGCTTGCTTCAAGCTCAACCAGACGGTGGTGTACTATGGTGCGTGAGGGTCTCTCATAGATAAAGGAGTCGTGTTCGCATGAAGTACCATTCTCGCAGATCATTTCTGGCTGCACTCGCTCTCGTTCTTGCATTAGTAGTGCTTCTATTCCTCGCTTTGACACAAGTGAGCAGACCGCTCATCGATGCGGGAAATGAGGGCTCGGTCACATTAGAGGCAGCCTCAAGCAAGATCGCGATCCTCCATACCAACGACATCCACGGTTACTTCATGGCTGCCGAGCCCAGTGACAACAGCGACGGGGTGATCGGACTTGCTGCAGTCGCTCAGCTCAAGAAGGACTATGAGGAGCAGGGCTATAGTGTACTCCTGCTTGATGATGGAGATGCGACGCAAGACAACGTCCTGGTCAACCTCTCACAGGGAAAAAGCGCCATTGATTTCATGAACGCTGCTGGCTATGACGCCATGACCTTGGGCAATCATGAGTTTGACTGGGGTGTTGATAATCTCGAGGATCTTATGGCGTATGCTGATTTTCCCGTACTCGCCGCCAATATCACCGTCGATGCCAACGGCTACGAACTTGCTGAGTCCAACACCGTGTTTGTGTTCGAAAGCGGCGCCAAGGTCGGGGTATTCGGTCTGGCGACCCCCGAGACACAGACCAAGGCGAGTCCGAAACATGTTGCGGGCCTCTCCTTTGCAGCCGGGACTGACCTCTACCAGATCGCGCAGGAGCAGACCGATGAGTTGCGCAGCCAAGAGTGCGACCTGGTCATATGTCTCGGGCATCTGGGAAGTAAGGGCGGAGCTGAACCGAATCGCTCCCTCGACGTCTTGGAGCATACGCAAGGTATCGATCTGTTCATCGATGGGCATGATCACGAAGTGGTCAACGAGGTCGTCAACGGAACCTTGCTGGTCAGCACCGGAGCTCATCTGGCAAACATCGGATTGGTACTCTATGAAGATGGCGTGCTGAGCGATCATATGATCGCGTACGGCGACTATGAGGGGGTCGATCCAACCGTTGAGGCGCTTATCGCTCAGATCAATGATGAGGTTGCTGAGCAGCTCTCAGAGGTCATCGGTAAGACCGAGGTCGCTCTTAATGGAGAGCGCGAGCCAGGTGTGCGCACCGAAGAGACTAACTTGGGTAACTTCGCAGCTGATGCCATGCTGTGGCAAGCGACTCAGGCATCAGATGAGGTCGTCGATGCAGCAATTGTCAACGGTGGCAGCATACGAGCATCCATCGATACCGGAGATATCAGCATGGCGACCATGATGACGGTCTTTCCCTACAATAATGGACTCAATGTCGTGACCTTGACCGGTGCCGAGTTGCTTGAGGTGTTGGAAGCAGCCACCTTCAGCTTGCCTGAGGCATCCGGGAGCTTTCCGCAAGTAGCTAGTATAACCTATACTGTCGACACCACCATCCCCTATGAGAATGGTGAAGCGTTTCCCGATTCAACCTACTTCGCTCCGGCATCGCCAGGAGCGCGCGTGAGTATCAGCGACGTGGGAGGCCGAGGATTCTCCCTTGACGACACCTACGCGATCGCAACCTCAAGCTTCGTGACCGATGGTGGGGACACTTTTTACTCGGTAGCTGCAGCGTATCAAGAAACAGGCTTTACCACGGGCTACTCAGATACCGATGCGCTCATCAACTTCATCAAGACCGAGCTGGGCGGCGTGATCTCAGAGACCTACCTCTCGCCGCAGGGTCGTATCACGATCCGTTAGCGCACCACACCGGGATACATAAGCTCCCAAAGCGCCGAATCGGTCGTTTGGCTCTCGATGAGAATACCTTTCTCATACACGTCGATCTGTGCGTCACCGATGAAACGGTAATACATCATCTGGTCGCCATCTTGTGATGCCTTATCTTGCTCATCGTCTGTGAGCGCTCCTAGCATCGAGGTAGCCAGTATCGTCTTTCTCAGAGTATAGGTGACCTGGTACTCGGTATCACCATCGATATAGACATAGCGCAGAGTTGAAGCGATCGGTATACCGGTCTGCTCATCGATCTCTACATCGGCTGGGCTGAACTGCACCTTTTCGGGATCGTCAGCAATGACGGTACCGTCTTTCGCCAACATGAATACATCGAAAGACTCGAAGCCGTAGGTTTGGGCTGCGGTGATATAAGAATTGATCGCCACGTAGGGGCCTGCCTCTACCCTGCCCCAATACCAATCGTTTTGAAGCTGCCATACCGGATGATTACCCCAGTTATGGTCATGATAACCGGTACCCGCGACAACGTGCTCTTGTCCTTCATAAGTGATATGAGCGGCAACGGTACCCTCGGGGACCACACACAGCCATGCCGAGTAGTACTCTTGCCCGTCACCATAGAACCGATAGCCGGACTCGGGCCGCCATGACTGGACATTACTCTGCAGATCGATCGTCGCCTGTATGGCATCATTGGCAAAAACCACCTGGTAGTTCTTCAAGTCACCACGGGCGGTGCAATCTCCCAGCGTGATGTCGCACTGCTCGGTCGATGAAGTGAATCCCTCGGCGGTCACACTTACCCGCTCATTGACGACCGTACCATCTGGATTCGTGAGAGCGAGCGTGACGAACGGGTTGAGCTCGCTATCAGGGGCCATCATAGAGCGGGTATAGAACGTCACCACCAAGCTGGAGCCGTCATCGAGCGAACAATCGAAGTACCACCACTCATAGGTACCGTCAGCTCCCAGGGTGTTGTATCCATCCTCATGGATATCGACCGCTCCTTTGCTCAACCCTACCCTCTCATACTGTTCGGGTGTCGAACCTACGACCACGTTTTGTGAGGTGGCGCGATCCGGTGATGATGCTTCATGTGAGGGTTGCGCGCAGCCGACCATGACGGCAGCGATCGTGCAGAGCACGGCGCAGAGCACTATCATCATCAAAAGCTTTTTCACGATCGCTCCTCGGGCATGATGGCAGAATTCTTGATGAATTCCATCATACTCTCTTCAGATGTAAGGAATATGGCGATAGATGATCGGGGCATCGGCCAGATTTCAGTGGTCGGGGAGACAGGATTTGAACCTGCGACCCTCTGGTCCCAAACCAGATGCGCTACCAAACTGCGCTACTCCCCGCCCGAATGCCATCCAATTGCGGCAGAAAACAGTATAACAAATTACCTTGAGGGTTGTTCGCCTCTGCAATCAGTACCTGACGGCAGCCATAGGTAGCCGGGTCAGCCTCGATCGCCCCTAGTCGGAACGCAAAGCATCGAGTTCCTGCAACTGCGCTATAAGATCGCGAACAGCTCTTCCCCTGTGCGAGATTGCGTTCTTCTCGTCAAGGGTCAGCTCGGCCATAGTTCGACCCGGAGTCTCGTCCGGCAAAAAGAGAGGATCATAGCCAAATCCATGGGATCCGCGCCTCTCCCACCCGATACGACCTTCGACCGATCCGATCGCGACCAGTTGCTGCGGTGCTCCTTCGATGATGCGATCGAGCCCGACCAGTACCAGTGTCGAGACGAATCGCGCGGTCCTCTTATCATCATCTTTGACCTGTGCCAACTGGTCTAAGAGGTGATCGTTATTGCGCTCGGCGTCATGTTCGACTCCACCGAATGAAGAGCTGAAGACACCCGGTGCGCCACCGAGTGCATCGACGACCAGTCCACTGTCGTCGGCAAGGGCGATCATGCCACATTTGTCAATGACATCACGCGCTTTGATCAATGCATTGCCCTCGAACGTGTCAGCGTCTTCTATCGGGCTGGTCCAATGATCTATCACATCAGATACCGGAATGAAGAAGAAGCCGTCGATATCGATCGCGTGTGCGAGCTCAGTGGCTTTGCCTTCATTATTGGTCGCTATCGCGACCATGATGGTGTTTCTCATATCTCGAGTACTTCTCGCTGGGTCGCCAGCAACTCATCGATCGCAGTCCGAGCTGCCGCGAGCATATCGGCCAGTTGTTCGTCGGTAAACGGTGCTTGTTCAGCAGTGCCTTGGATCTCGATATAGCGACCTTGATCATCCATCACGACGTTCATGTCGACCTCGGCGCGACTATCCTGACCAAAATCAAGATCGGTCACGGTCTCGGCCCCGACCAGTCCCACGCTGACCGCGGCCACCTGACCGTTGATCGGCAAGGCGTTGATCTTTGCTGCGGTCTTCCAGAACCGCAGCGCATCGTAGAGCGCAACGTAGGCTCCGGTTATTGCCGCAGTCCGTGTTCCGCCATCGGCAACCAGAACATCGCAATCGACGGTGACAGTCACCTCACCACCCAAACGATCCAGATCGACACAGGCACGCAAGCTACGGCCGATCAGACGCTCGATCTCGCTGGTACGCCCCTTCGCCCCCCGTCTCTCACGCATACAACGGGTGCGCGTCGAACCGGGAAGCATCGAATACTCTGCAGTCACCCAGCCACGCCCACTACCCTTGAGCCAGCTGGGCACCTCTTCGGCGATGGTCGCCACGCAGATCACGCGGGTATTACCGAAGGTGACCTCGGCACTTCCGGGTGCATGGGGTATCACATTGCGTTCGATGTTCACGGTTCGGGTGCTCGACATGGGTACGCTCCTTTTGGTGGTTACCAGAACTATGCTTCTATCAGTAGTATGCTTCAACCAGCGATTCGAGATAATCGATATCAAGCAGCTCGAGCGGCTCAAGTGTTCTGCCGAACACCTTTGACCCTAAAGCCTTGAAACGGTCTTTGTCTCCCGTG
>WQXV01000089.1 GCA_009781565.1 Actinomycetes bacterium | reverse complement strand
TCTGCTCGGATCGGCGATCGAAGATGCCGGAGGGGTGACCGCTGCTCTTGGCAACTCCGATCTGGGGTTCACCTCATCTGCTGCACGCCAGATGCGCCCCGCCGCGATCGTTGTTATGGACACGGAGGGTACCGTTGCGCTCGGTTCGGTATCAGCCGAGCTGCTTACCCTGGATTTTACCGCACCCTACGGTCTGCGGACCGACACCGATGAGCTCTATGAACAGATGCGTACCCTCGCGCCCAAGCTTGCCGCAAACAAGCCGAGCCTGCTCGTGATCGATCCCGGCGACCTCTACCGCGCGCAAGCATCGCGCCCCGAATCATCCATCCTTGCCGCTGAGGCGAACTGGAACGACGCGCTCGGCACCCTCGATGATATCTACGCCCAGGCATCTGAGATCTTTGCCGATGCGACGATCATCGTTGCTGCGCAAGCTGCGGTCAGTCCGACTCTGGGACGTGAAGGACTCGGGCCGCTCATCATCACTCAACCAAGCGGTGCGGATCGGGAAGAGGAGCTTGTCAGCTCAGATGCAAATAGTGCAGGTCAAGAAGGAGGGCTTCTCAGTTCTGATGCGACACAACGCGCAGGATTGGTGACCAACCTCGATCTTTCAGCGACCATCTATGCTCTACTCGAGATACCGGCTCCGCTCGAAGTCATCGGATCTCCCATATATAGCCGATCGACCGATATCGACCGCTATGAGTTTTTGAGGCGATCGAACAACACGGCGCTTTCAGTCGATGCGATGCGCGCACGTGTCATCAACCCCATCATCTGGACGACCGTCATCCTGCTCTGCGCGGGGGCGTTCGTGTTGATGTGGGCACAGACACATTGGAGGTCCTCTACGATCAAGCGCGTACGCGAGCTACTCGAGATCGGCATACTTGGTTGTCTGTCGGTTCCTGCGGCAAGCTGGTTCATGTTCTTGATCGATCGCTGGCCGCAGAGTCCCAATCAGGTCGTGGCTCAGTTGATCGCAGCAGCGGTGGTGCTCTGGATCGTAGCTCTCATCATCTGGCGCCTCTTCGGAGGCACCACCGGTATCATCTTTTTGGGAGCGATCACCTCGCTCGTCATCATCATCGACCAATTGTTGGGCGCGCCCTTCTCGTTTTCAGCAATCTTCAGCTACTCGCCGATCATGGCGTTTCGCTTCTACGGATTGGGTAACGAGGGCGCGGCACTTCTGTTCGGCGCATCGGTGATGGCATTCGTGCTCTGGCTCGAGCAAAGCGCGCATCCCAAGCGCTATACCACCTGGGTACTGGCGATCGGCGCATTCCTCATCATGTTGGTATGCGCGGCGCCGTGGTGGGGGGCCAACGTAGGGGTCGCGATCTGGGCGACCGTGGGCTTTGCGGTGCTCTTCTTGTTGATCAACGATAAGAAGATCACGTGGCAAAACCTTCTGATCATGGGCATCGCCATCGTCTTGATCTTGGGAGTGTTCATTGCGCTTGATCGCTTTGGCTCGGGCGGAGAGACCCATTTGGCACGTGCGGTCGATTCTGCCGAGCGAGGCGGGATCGCCCCCCTGATCGAGATCGTCGCGCGCAAAGCGCAGACCAATCTACGTGTGCTGACCGCGTCGATGTGGGGAGTGGTCTTTGTCGCAGTCATCGGATTCATGCTCTTGATGCGTTTTCGCCCCTCGCCTGAGCTGACCCGGACGCTGGAAGCCAACCGATTCTTTGCCGATGGTATGACGGCGCTTCTGGTCGCCGGTATTGTCGCGTTCTTTACCGAGGACTCCGGTATCGTCCTGCCCGCGATCATGGTGCTCTATCTGGGTGGAGCGTTGCTGTGGCTGATGCTCGATCGCATGAACGTCGAGGACCTCGAGGGTGAATAGCTTCAAGACCACCAACTATGCCGGTCGTACGATCTATTATGGGCTGGGATTCATCTGGTTGCTCTGGGCAGCACTGGTCGCACTTGCCGGGTCGTGGCAGTTGGGGCTGGCGACCGCGCTCGTCTTCGGATTCGGGTTGCTCGACGACCTGTTCGGTGCTAGTTCGAGCAAAGGTTTCAAGGGGCATCTGACCGCGCTTGGCCGGGGCACGATCACGACCGGTCTGATCAAACTCATAGGTATCTCAGCAGTGTCGTTTTGGTATGCGCTTCAAGAAGGCTTGACCAAGATCCAGGGGGGAGGCGAGCTGGCGCAATCGTGGTATGATCCCCGACGTCTTGCGATCGCCTGTCTCGCTGGAGCGGCGATCGCGCTGACCTCGAACTTCTTCAACCTTGTCGACCTGCGTCCCGGTCGAGCCGCAAAGATCTATCTGTTTTTTGCGACCATCACTGCGGTCGTTGTTGTGCTCGCGACATGGTTCATGGGCTTTAACGCCTCTGAACTGGGACTTTCCACGCTGCAAGAATCGCTTGGCTACGTGGGGCATCCCTATCTGGTCACCATCATCCCCATAGTGCTCATCCTGATCCCCGATCTGCGCGAGAAGGCGATGCTGGGTGATGCCGGTGCCAATGCGGCGGGGTTCGTACTCGGAGCCTTCATCGTGCTGTGGCTCGGCTGGGTCGGGATCGCGCTCTACACGCTGATCATGCTCGCCCTCAATCTTGCCAGTGAAAAGGTTTCATTTAGTCATGTAATTGAAAACAATCCGTTGCTTAAAAAGCTCGATAACATTGGTAGACTAAACAGTGGCGAGTAAGACGACAGATTAGGACCACATCAGAATAGAGAGAGTGCCATGGCAAAGCATATCTTCGTGACTGGAGGAGTGGTATCCTCCGTAGGAAAAGGCATTATCGCGGCATCACTGGGTCGCCTGTTAAAGTCTCGCGGTCTCGAAGTGGTACTCCAAAAACTCGATCCCTATCTCAATGTCGATCCCTCGATCATGTCCCCCTTCCAACATGGTGAAGTGTTCGTGACCGACGATGGCGCGGAAGCCGACCTCGATCTGGGACACTACGAGCGCTTCATCGACGTGAATCTGACTGAAGCGGCGACGGTGACGGCCGGCTCGATCTATCAATCTCTGATCGCACGTGAGCGTGCCGGTGATTTCGGAGGAGGGACCGTCCAAGTCGTCCCGCATCTGACCAACGAGATCAAGGACCGCGTCTACGCATTGGCCAAAGACAGCGGAGCCGATGTGGTGATCACCGAGATCGGAGGAACGGTCGGAGACATCGAGTCGCTTCCGTTCGTCGAGGCGCTGCGCCAGATGCGCTACGAGCTGGGGCCGGGCAACTCGTGCCATGTGCATGCGACGTTGCTCCCCTATATCACCGCCTCATCTGAGCTAAAGACCAAGCCGACCCAGCACAGTGTGCAGACCCTGCGTGGCCTGGGCCTACATCCCGATTTCATCGTGTGTCGCAGCGAGCACGAGATCCACGAAGATGAGATCGCCAAGATATCGCTCTTTTGCGATGTACCCAAAGACCACGTGATCGCCGCGCTCGATGTACCGACGATCTACGAGGTGCCACTGGGGTTGCGCGAGCAGAACTTCGATCTAGCTGTCGCTCAAACCCTGGGCCTCGAAGTAGGGGAGAGCCAGCTTGAAGAGTGGGAGAACTACATCAAGACCACTAAAGATCTCAGCGATACCGTCCGCATCGCGATGGTCGGCAAATATGTCACGTTACCCGATGCTTATCTGTCGGTGATCGAAGCGCTCAAGCACTCGGGCGTACACCACAATCACCGCATCGAGATCGGCTGGATCGATAGCGAGACGCTCAGCCCCGAGCAGGTCAAAGCAGCGCTGTCAAAGGGCGATTTCGACGGCATCTTGGCACCGGGTAACTTCGGTGTCGATCACTGGGAGGGAAAGATCGCCGCCGCTCAGTTTGCGCGTGAGAACAACATCCCGTATCTGGGCATCTGTCTGGGCATGCAAGCTGCTCTGATCGATTTCGCCCGCAATGTGGCAGGTCTTACCGATGCCAACTCGGTCGAGTTCGACAAGAATACGCCGCATCCGCTGATCATCTCCAATGAGAATGGCGAAGCGGGCTCCAACCGCAGCGCGATCCGCTTGGGTGCGCATACCGAGAAGCTGACCGAGAATACCTTGGTCGCCGCCGCGTATGCACAAGACGCGGTCGAGGAGCGTCACCGCAACCATTACGAGATCAATACCGACTATCGAGACAAGCTCGAAGATGCCGGTCTGGTCATCAGCGCGGTATCTGACGACGAGCAATACATCGAGGCGATCGAGCTTGCCGATCATCCCTGGTTCGTCGGGACTCAGGCGCACATCGAATACAAGAGTCGGCCCACCAAGCCAGCTCCACTGATCCGTGATTTCATCGGGGCTGCGATTGACAAAAAAGCTTCCTGATCGACTCTTCAGGTAAGATATAAGCTCCTATGAATCTCGTATGGTCGACCATAACCACATCAGCATCAGACCACTGTGAGGTGATCGTCGATGGCCGCGAAGGCACCAGCTGCGCGATCATCTATCCCGATTTGACCGGACCTGCCCAGGTGGGCGACCGCGCCCTACTCAATACGACCGCGGTCGATCTGGGTCTGGGTACCGGGGGAGATCATTTTGTGGTCGCGATCATCAAGAAGGATGAGCAGCCCCAAGGAGTCGCCTATAGTGACGAGAGTGGCGGGCATCTGATGAAGCTGCGTTACGCGCCGTTGCAGCGTGATGTGCTTGCTATCGAGGCTCCCGAGGCGACCACCCATGCCATCATGGAGAAGGTGAGCTCGCTCGAAGATATCCCTGTCGTGTGCTGTGGGCTTCACAGCCAGATGCCGATCGTGGCCGCAACGATCAAGGCACACGCACCTCATCTGAGAATCGGCTATATCATGACCGATCAAGCAGCGCTTCATTTGGGCTATTCACGTATGGCCAAACAGTGCATCGAGAGAGGATTGCTCGATGCAACGATAACCGTCGGCCAAGCGCTGGGAGGCCAATATGAGGCTATCAACCTCTATTCAGGAATGCTGGGCGGATGCCATGTATGCGGATGCGATGTCTTGATCGTCGCAATCGGTCC
>WQXV01000088.1 GCA_009781565.1 Actinomycetes bacterium | reverse complement strand
TGGCCAACGAACAGTTCGAACCGGATGAGGGAGAGATACCATGACGGAGCAGACCTATATCATGATCAAACCTGACGCGGTCGCCAAAGGGCAGATCGGACGCATCATCTCGCGTTTCGAGGATGCGGGATTGCGCATCGAGCGTATGGAGCTCGATACCTTGACCCCGGAGCATGCGGCAAAGAACTATGCCGAACATGAGGGAAAACCGTTCTACGACGGACTGATCGACTACATCACCTCAGGACCGGTCGTCAAGATGGTCATCTCAGGACCGAATGCGGTCGCGGTATCGCGTAAGTTGATGGGTCCGACCGACCCGGCTACCGCGCCTCCCGGTACCATCAGAGGCGATTTCGGCCTCACCGTCGATGCCAATGTGATCCACGGCTCGGACTCGATCGAATCCGCACAGCGTGAAGTGGATATTTTCTTCGGTAATTCCCAGTAAAACCCGAGTTGTGCTATGTTAAAAGGGAGCGTGTTCACGTTCCCTTTTTTGATATGAAAGGATCATGATGTATTTTAGGATTCTTGCCAAAGATCATGTTTCGACATTCGTCGAAGGCCTGGCACACGTCTACGAGGTATTCGCACCGGTCAAGAATGAAAGTGGTTTTTCATTCGAGCAGGTCAGCGACGGATCCTCTATCGTCTTGGACTATCCGATGACGATCATTCCTCCCAAAAAATACTTCGTGCGCTCCAAGGAGAGCCTCTTTCGCTACGATACGCATAGCGGCGATGTCGTCGAGAGCGAGCTCGAGGTCACACCACGGGTGCTTTTCGGGGTGCATGCCTGTGATATCAACGCACTGCTCATGACCGATAAGGTCTTCTTGGGTGATTATGAGGATCCCTACTATAAGGCTCGTCGAGAGCATACCTTGATCGTGGGAGTCAGCTGTATGCCGGTGTTGACCTGCATGTGTGACACCTGGGGGACCGGAGAGGTACAGCAGGGCTGCGACCTGTTCTTGACCGATCTGGGCGATCGCTACTTCGTGACCTGTCACAGTGTCGAGGGAGCACATGTGCTCGATACCTTCGCCGACACCCACGAGGCGACCGCCGAAGACACCAAGGCGCTTGAAGAGCACCTGAGGGCCTTTCGTGAAGCCTTCTCCCGTCCGGTGGACGCCACCTCGCTCCAGTTGCTCTTCGATGCGAAATACAACGATGAGCTATGGGAGGAGATCGGCGAGGCATGCCTGAGTTGCGGTGCCTGCAGCGCGGTCTGCCCGACCTGCTACTGCTTCGATGTCAACGATGAGCTCGATGCCGATGGCAACGCCGGCGCGCGCGTAAGGTGCTGGGACTCGTGCATGAACTCGCAGTTCGCCGAAGTCGCCGGCGGCCATGATTTTCGTCCGACGCGCGCCTCAAGGGTCCGCTATCGCTTCTACCATAAGTTCTGGTCCTATCCGGCGCGCTACGGAAAGACCCTCTGTGTCGGTTGTGGTCGCTGCGACGTGGCCTGTAAGGTCAATATCAATCCTCGACGAATAATCGGGGCACTTCAGGAGGGGGCGCGATCATGAAAAAGACCCATGTGCCCGTCGACTCATCCCAGGCCTATCGTGAGCTACGGCAAAACCCGTATCGCCCTTGGCCGGCACGGATCACCTCGATCACCAAGCTGACCGACACCGAGACGCTCTTTGAGCTGCGCATCATCGATCACAAGGTGCGTGAGCAGTTCAATTTCAACGCCGGTCAGTTCATGGAACTCTCGATATTCGGGGTAGGAGAGGCTCCCATCTCGATATCTTCGGCTCCTTCCAAGAAAGGCTTCATCGAGCTGTGTGTTCGCAACGCCGGCTCGGTCACCGGAGCGTTGCACAAGATGCGCTGCGGCGATATCGTCGGGTTGCGCGGCCCCTTCGGTCGCGGTTTCCCGTTCGAGGACATGAAGGGCCACGACGTCTTGATGGTCGCCGGTGGTCTGGGGATCGCCCCGCTCAAGTCGCTCATCAACCATATCCATGACGAGCGCCACGAGTTCGGCAAGGTCACCATCTTGCTGGGAGCGCGCAATCCTTCCGAGATCCTGTTTCGCCAACAGTTCGACATGTGGCGGCATCGCGACGATTTCAACTTGATCATGACGGTCGACACGCCTGATGAGACCTGGGATGGTGAGGTCGGGCTGGTGACCAAGCTCTTCGATCAGATCGAGGTCGATCCAGCAAAGACGGTGGGGGTGATATGCGGGCCCCCGGTCATGTATCGCTACGCGATCGATGAGATGCGCAAGAAGAAACTACCGGTCGATCGCATCTATCTGAGCTTCGAGCGCCGCATGAAGTGCGGTATCGGTATCTGCAACCACTGCGGGATCGGACATAAATACGCGTGCATCGACGGACCGGTCTTCAATTACTGGGAAGCCATGAACTTGCAGGAGGCGATGTAGATGAAACCTCGTGCGGTGATACTCTCACTCTCATCCGACTATGGATGCCAAGTACAGATGTCGAACTTTCCCGAGCTGCTCGAGATGCTCTCGACCTTCGAGCTGGGATATTGGCAGCTCGTCTCCTCGGGGGATATGCCCCAAGACTATGATGTTGCCATCATCGAAGGCGCGGTCACGACCGACGAGCAGGTCGCTCTCCTTGAGAAGGTGCGCTCCATCGCCAGTTGCGTGATCGCGATCGGTGCGTGTGCGGTGACCGGTGGGGTTCCGGCACTCGCCTCAGGCGGACCGGTGCGCGGACAGCTCAAGGATGTCTATGGATCCGGCTCGTCCAAGGTCGGTATCGGTGCACGCAAGCCCGAGCCGATCAAGCACTACATCGAAGTCGATTTCTCGATACCGGGATGTCCGATCGAGCCAGCCGAGCTCTCCCGGACATTGCAGCGTGCCCTGCGAGCGCTCACTGACAATCCCGAACGTCAAAGCATGTGCGGCGAGTGCAAGACGGCGGAAAACATCTGCATGTGGACTCAGAATGTTCCGTGCTTGGGTCTGATCGCACGAAGCGGATGCAATGCGAAATGCGTGAGCAGAGGACGCGCGTGCACCGCCTGTCGCGGTATTGCGCATGATGCCAATCTTGCGAGCGCCTTCGCATTCGCTGATTCGATGGGATGTCCACCCGAGGAGTTCGACGCGTTGCTCAAGATATATAACGCGATGAGCGATCAAGAACTGCGCAAAGAGGCCGTAGGCAAGATCGCAGCGCAGGAGGTGGCCTCATGACAAAACTCAATGTACATCACGTCGCTCGCATCGAGGGACACGGCAACGTGTCGATCGAGGTCAAGGGCGGAGTGGTCAAAGACATCCACATGGAGGTCATCGAGCCGACCCGCGTCTTCGAGGCGATGATGCGCGGACGTCGCTATGACGAGACCGCGCTGATATCGAGCAGGATCTGTGGGATCTGCTCGCCCAACCACTTCGTCACCGACCTGATGGCGACCGAGGACGCTCTGGGCATCAAAGTGTCCGATCGCACCGCCAAGCTGCGTCAACTGTTCGTCCATGGGTCGTTCTTGCAGAACCATGCCACGGCGCTCTATATCTTTGCAGCCCCCGATTTCGTGGGGCTGCCCTCGTTCGTGCCGCTGACCGAAAGCGCGCCCGAGCTCGTCCAGCGAGCGTTGGGGCTCAAGCGATTGGGCAACGAGCTGTGCGCCCTGATCGGAGGTCGTCCGGTCCATCCCATCACTCCCACCATCGGGGGCTTTACCGATGATGTGAGCTCTGCCGATCTTCGCCATATGAGTGAGCTGCTCTTTGAAGCGGTCGCTGACGCGGCAGCGACCGTCGAGCTCTTCGGTGAGCTGGTCGGTCTACGCTTCGAGACGGCCGGCGAGATGGTCGCGCTGCGCGAAGAAGCCAACTATGCCACGGTCGCCGGCAAGATAGCGGCGCTCGATGCCGGGTGGAAGAAGCCGGTCAACCAGTATCAAAAGATCATCACCGAGAAGGTCGCCGATGATTCCAATTCGAAGTACTCGACCATCGATGGCAAGCCGTTCTTGACCGGGCCGTTGGCGCGTGTCAACATCTCGTGGGACCAGTTGCTGCCCTCGGCACGTGTCGTGGCAAGCAAGATCGGACTGCGTCCGGTCAACCGCAACATCTTTTCCGCTCATGCGTGTCGCGCGATCGAGCTCGTCGATGCAGCCGAGCGTTGTGCGGTGCTGGCAGAGGAGCTCTCCTACGATGATGGATCGGTCAAGCCCAAACCGTTCAAGGTCAAGGCAGGCAAGGGCTATGGTGCGAGCGAAGCGCCCCGTGGAACGCTCTATCACAGCGTGACCTTCGATGATGAGGGTATCATCACCGCCGCTGACGTCATCACCCCGACCGCGCAGAACCTGGCAAATCTAGCCGCTGACCTCAAGGAGTTCGCCCCCACGGTTGTGGATAAAAGCGAGGACGACTTCAAAAAGGCAGTTGAGATGCTGGTTCGCTGCTACGATCCATGCCTTTCGTGCGCGGTCCACTAGCAGAACTGCCGCAATAGTTAACGTTGAGCTAGCACCTGCTTAAGGTGGATGGCTGTCTTGCGTTAGGCCATCGCTCACTCGCACTTAGATAGTTGACGATATCCTTTCGATACATCGGGAGGATATCTGACGTAGTGTCCATGCTTTGTGCGAGATCTCCGACCCGATGAGTAGAACTTTTTTGGGTGAAGGAGAGTATCGATGAGACGCATGCAGCAAAGACACGACAAGTACTACTCGACCGATCTGCTTGCACGCAAGAGCGTGTTCATATCAGCTGTGGCCCTCCTGATCGTGGTACTCCTCTCTGCCATGCTGATCACTCCGCGACCGGCACAAGCTATCGGGACGCGCACGATCGCGGAGGTGACCGGGGTGACACGCAGTGGTCTGGTCAGCTGGCTCGAATCACACCGTTTCGATACCTATTATGTTGCTACTCCCTATATCGGAGGAGATTGGCGCTCACCGACCGGTGATCCCTCGTTCAACGGCTCACCCGGTATGAACTGCACCGGATTTGTCTGGCATGCCTATACTGCCGCTGGGGCGTCAGGTGTTCCGGCGATGACGGGCTGGATCACCTGGATCAACGCCTATGATCTGGAGCACTATCCCTT
>WQXV01000087.1 GCA_009781565.1 Actinomycetes bacterium | reverse complement strand
CGGCCGATATCCAAGGACTGGGTCGTGAGACGATCGCGCGTCTGATCGAATCGGGACTGCTGGGTGATGTCGCCGACTTTTATACGTTGAGCTTCGAACAGCTGGCAACGCTTGATCTGGATCGAACCCGCCAAGACGGCAGCGCGACCTTGTTCGGTCAGACGATGGCGACCAAGGTGCGCGAGAATATCGAGGCGTCAAAGACGCGCCCGCTGGCAAAACTGCTGTTCGGATTGGGTATCAGACACGTGGGCGCCACGGTATCTGAAGCGCTGGTCGCCGCCTTCGGCTCGCTGCGCGCGATCATGGACGCCAGCATTGAGGATCTGATCGCCGTCGAGGGCGTCGGTCCGATCATCGCCCAGAGCATCTCCCACTTTTTCGAGGTGCCGCAGAACTGCAGCTTGATCGATCGACTCGAGACGGCCGGCCTCACCCTCGAGGCAGCCTCGATCGACACCGCACAGCAGACGTTGAGCGGGCTTACCTTCGTGCTGACCGGATCGCTGAGCGGGCTGACGCGCGCTACGGTCGCCGATGCTTTGCGTGCTCGTGGAGCGACAGTCTCGGGTTCGGTATCGAAAAACACCTCCTATGTCGTTGCGGGAGCCGATCCCGGGTCGAAATATGACAAAGCGGTGGCGCTGGGCATCCCTGTGCTGGATGAGGATGATCTCGCACGGATCATCGAGACGGGTGAGGTCTCCTAGTGGCAGGAAAGCACTCGAAGAAAAAGACGAAGCCAGCCCTGCGTTCGAAGTCGGGTGCTTCACCGGTGCGCTCCGAGGTGATGTGGGACTGGTTCGACGTGTTGCTCATCAGCATCACGTTGGTACTTGCCTTCTTTGCCAGCAGCACCATCGTACGAAGCGCGCTGGCCCAGCTTCTGCCCGGTAGCGGACAAGCGATGCTGCGCCTGATACTCGTGCTCGTCTTCTACGTCATCGAGATCTTGGTGGTCGTCTACATCGCCCATCGCCACAATTTCAAATTCTTCACGCTCTATCGTCTGCGAGCGGCCAAGGACGATCTGGAGACACCGCTGCAGTGGGTGACCGATCTGGCGACCTCGACGATCTCAGTACTTCTTCTTCTGATCTTGACCCAAGGGTTGAGCATGCTGTGGAGCTATGTGACCGCACAACAGGGTTGGACCCCGACCTCGACCAACGACCTGCTCACGATGTTCGGTACCTCGACGGCCAGCAGGGCACTGGCCGTGCTCTGCGTGGTCGTACTTGCCCCCTTCATCGAGGAGATTATATTTCGTGGGGTGTTTCTCTCGACCTTTGCGACGATGATGGCACCGGCACTTGCCGTGCTGATCACCGCGCTACTCTTTGCGGTCTATCACGCTAGTCTGTGGGCATTCGTCCCGCACGTCATCTTAGGTATTGCGCTGGGAGCGCTCGCGCTGCGCTGCAAGACGCTGTGGCCTGCGATCGCGCTGCACGCACTCTATAACGCGGTGCTGATGGCGGCTGCTTTCTACCTCACGTTCTAACTCGAGGATCATACCTGATAAAACACGTGAATCGCAGGGGGATTTTCCTAGTGAAATGCGAAAAATGTTTGTGTAAAAGCCGGCAAAGGGTTAGTATGATGAAATCGTCATTTTAACAATGAAAGGTACTTCTATGGCTTTAACAACTGAGGAGACCAAGCACGTCGCCATGCTCGCACGCATCGGACTTTCCGATCAAGAGATCGAGACGCTCAAAAACGAGCTCAACGACGTGTTCGCGCACATTGATTCGTTCAAGGAACTGGATCTGGACGGCGTTGTCGAGACCATCCATCCCATTGAGGTCAAAAACGTCATGCGAGACGACGTGATCGCGCCTCCATTAGGCGTCGAAGCGGCGATGAAGAACGCTCCTGCTCATGAGGGCAGCGCATTCCTCGTCCCCCGTATCGTAGCTGTGGGAGGTGACGCGTCATGAACAAGGTGCTGAGCAAAGAGATGACCGCGCGCGAGCTGGTCGATGCGACCTATGACGCGATCAAGAACACCGATACCGACATCAACGCATTCGTCGAGCTGACCCCGGATCTGGCCTATGAGGCCGCAGATAAGGTCGATGCACGGATCAAGGCCGGCCAGAGCGACCAGATCGGTCCCCTTGCCGGTGTCCCGATCGGTATCAAAGACAATATGAACATGATCGGCTCGAAGATGACATGCTGCTCGAACATGCTCAAGGAATTCGAGTCGGTCTTTACCGCGACCGTCGTCGAGAAGATACTGGCTGCCGGAGCACTTCCCATCGGCAAGACCAACATGGACGAGTTCGCCCTGGGCTCATCGACCGAGACGAGTATCTTCGGCCCGACCAAGAACCCGTGGGACCTCGATCGTGTACCGGGTGGATCCAGTGGCGGTAGCGCTGCTGCGGTAGCCGCGCGTATGGTGCCGATCTCTCTGGGATCCGACACCGGTGGATCGATCCGCCAGCCCGGAGCCTGCACCGCAACGGTGGCGCTCAAGCCCACCTTCGGGCGTGTGTCACGTTGGGGAGTGGCCCCGGTGGCCGGATCGCTGGACCAGGTCGGTCCGATCGCCAACTCGGTGAATGAGGTTGCCGTCACACTCAACGCGATCGCGGGACATGATCCTCACGACGCGATGACCGAAGGCCACGATATAGTCGATTTCACCTCAAAGCTTGACGCGGGTGCCAAGGGACTCCGCGTTGCCGTTGCCAAGGATCTCCTCGAGGCTGACGGGCTTGATCCGCAGGTCAAAGCCGGTGTTGAGAACGCAGTCAGCTTACTGGAGGCCGATGGGGCCAAGGTCGGCGAGATCACCTTGCCGCACAGCGAGTACGCGATCAGCACCTACTATGTGCTCATGAGTGCCGAGGCCTCCTCGAATCTGGCGCGTCTCGACGGTATCCGCTATGGCGCACGTGCCGCCGATACCGATGATGTGATCGATCTGTATCTGCGCACCCGCAAAGACGGCTTCGGACCCGAGACGATCCGCCGCATCATGGTCGGTACCTACGTGCTCAGTGCCGATCACTATGAGGACTACTACGACCGCGCGATGCGCGCTCGCACCCTCATCTCCCAAGATTTTGACAAGGTGTTTGCCGACTATGATGTGATCGTGGCTCCCACGATGCCCACGACCGCCTTCAAGTTGGGCGAGAAACAAGACCCCTTGACCATGTATCTGTCCGATACCTTCACCGTACCGGTCAATCTTGCCGGTATCGCAGCGCTTTCGATGCCGAGTGGTCTGTCCCGTGACGGACTGCCGCTGGGCGTGCAGTTGATCGGGGGCCATTTCGACGAGGCGACGTTGCTTCAGGCAGCCGCCGCGCTCGAGCGCAGCCTTGCCTTCGATGCACTTCCCGCGCATCGGGTGGGAGCTCGCGCCTAGATGATCGACCCGCGTGACAAACTGCTCCAACTGGGTATCTCGACGACCGATACGGCATTCGATGCCGATGATGCAACGGTAGCAGCCGCGGCAGTGACCGATCTGGCACTCATCGATGAGACAGCGACCGATCCGATGCATGAGGAGGTCGCACGCATCGCGCAGCGCGAAGCGTCCATCGAAGAGCATCTGACGCATCTGCGTGCCGAGGTCATCGTCGAGCTCGCCGACGAGGTCGACGAGAGTGAGGAGAACTGGCTCGATGTGACCGGCAAGAAGGAAGAGGACCTCAAAGAGGAGTCCCTTGCCAAGTTCGACACCCTCGAAGATGATGGGACCACGATCGATACCTCGCGCTTCAAGCGCTATCTCAAACCCGCCCTGGTCGCGCTCGCCTGCTTAGTCATTGCTGGGGCTGCGTTCGCGTACTTCGGCTATTTCCAAGAAGGCATGACCCACGTACCCGATCTGATCGGGCTCACCAGCACCCAAGCAGCTGCCAGGCTCATCGAAAGTGGCTTGTCCGTCGGTGAGATCGTCGAGGAACCGACCTCGTCAGTCGCGGTCGGCATCGTGCTCAACCAGGAACCCAAGGTCGACCAACTCGTCGCGCGTGGAACGACAGTCCGCATCATCGTGGCGGGTGATGCCGGTGTCATCTCGGTACCCAAGGTCAGCGATCTCTCGGTCGAGCAGGCCCGCTCGACACTGAACCAAGAGCGGCTGACGATGATCGAGGTCCCGACCTTTGACGCACTGACGATGGAGGGCGCGATCGTCGGACAGCTCCCTATTGCCGACACGCTGGTCAAGGCAGGTAGCTCGGTGGTGGTGCTGGTCTGTCAAGGACCGACCAACGTACCTATTCCCACCCCGCGTGTGATGGGACTGAGCGAGGTCGACGCAGCAGCCGTGCTCGAACGCAGTGGCTTTCTGGGGCTGCCCTATCATGCACAGACGACATTCGGCCAGACCGGCGAGGTCGTAGCCCAGACTCCCTCGTCCGGCTCACTGACCTATCCCGGTGCTCCGGTGCAATACTTGATCTCAGAGAACATCGCGGGTGCGGATAGCAACGTACCCGATACGGTGGGCATGCGCGAAGAGAACGCCAAACTCATCCTGGATGAGGCGGGATTCGGCATGATCACCTATCCCTATGTCGACAGCGAAGTCGCGACCGGAACGGTGGTCGCCCAGATGCCGCTGTCACAAGACATGTTGATCGCCAAAGGTAGTGACGTCGAGCTGTTGGTGGCACGCGGAGACGACATCCGCCAGAGTGTCCCCAACGTACTCAACATGAATCTGGCTACAGCGCGCGAGACACTGCGCGAGCTGGGCTTTCGCCCCATCGTCGTCCCACTGCCTGAGACGGTCGGACAGGGTAACGTATATCAACAGTTTCCAGCGCAAGATTCGGATTACTATCAAGGGCTGCCCGTCGTGATCTATGCCGGCCAGCCACTGCACTAGGGCAAGGAGAGGATCGTTATGGCAGATGAACGACTGACCAAGGTACTCGAGCGCTATGAAGCGGTGATCGGGCTCGAGATCCATACCGAGATCACCGCGACCAAGACCAAGATGTTCTGTGGTTGTCCGGTCGCATTTGGCGGAGATGCCAACGCGCGGGTATGCCCGGTGTGCCTGGGTCTTCCCGGTGCGCTTCCGGTCCCGAACAAGGAGGCGATCGACTGGACGAT
>WQXV01000086.1 GCA_009781565.1 Actinomycetes bacterium | reverse complement strand
TGAATTCCCCATAGATGCCAATGTGGCGACCGCGTGTTTTACCGGTCTGGTCAGTGATACCGGGCGCTTCATGTTCAGCAACACCACCGCTGATGCTTTTAGGAGCGCATCTGAGATGGTCGAATCGGGAGTCGATGTCAATGAGGTCAACGTTCGTCTTTTCAGCTCGAAACCGATCGAGGTCTTGGAGCTTGAAGCACTGGTCCTTGAACGTATGATGATACTGAACGGAGGCAAGGTCACCTGTGCCTGGCTGACCCAAGCCGACTTCGATACAATCGGTGTACGCCGCGACGAAGCTGAAAGCATCATCGATGTTATACGCACTCTGGAAGGGAGCGAGGTGTCCCTCTTGGTGATCTTTGGCGACACCAGCACCCGTGTATCGCTGCGCTCAAAGACAGATTTCAACGTCGGAGCGATAGCCGAACAGTTCGGTGGGGGAGGTCATCGCGCTGCCGCCGGTGTCAACTGGCCCGATCTTGAGGCCGACTTGACAAGCATCCTCGACGCTATCACGTCACATCTCCCGGGAGCCTAGCATGTTTTGGGCCCAATCCGCTCACGCCCGCATCAACGGTGTTTGATATGCGCAGTGTGCGTGGTTCATCGGGTCTTAACGGGGTCATCCTCATCGACAAACCCACCGGTATCACCAGTCACGATGTGGTCGATGATCTGCGAAAACTGACCGGTGAAAGACGGATCGGACATGCCGGGACCTTGGATCCCGCCGCGAGCGGTCTCCTTGTCTGCATGATCGGAAAAGCTACTACCTTCAGTGATGAGCTGACAGCGAGCTCAAAGACCTATAGCGCGACCATCGCATTTGGGACAGCGACCGATACCGACGATGCACAGGGATCGCCTATCGAGAGCTGCCCTGTCCCCGCAGTGCTCTTCGACGATGCGTTTGCACAAGAAACGATCGCCAGTCTTATCGGTGATCACCAACAAGTTCCTCCTGCTTACAGTGCGATCAAAAAGCAAGGACAGAAAGGATATCGGGCTGCTCGTAAAGGCAAGCCACTCGACCTTGATCCGCGTCAGGTCACGGTCTTTGATGCCCGTCTCATCTCGCTAGATAAGAAGCACGCTACGTGGAGTGTCGAGTTGACTGTTTCAAAAGGCACCTACATCCGTGCGCTTGCGCGCGATCTGGGCGAGACGCTCGGATCCTGTGCACATCTGAGCGCTCTGCGAAGACTCAGGTGTGGCGAGTTTTCTGTCGAGGAGGCCTATACCCTACAATTCTTGCGAGAGCACATACGTTGCCCCTACCAACTAGCACGCTATTTCGCTGCGTTCGCCCACACAGGACCACCTGTCGAGAACTCCGATCTGGCAATCGGTGTGTTCGATGGCCTCCATCTCGGCCATCTCTCCTTGATCGATCGATGTGTGGAGCATGCCCATGCCAGAGGTGCTCAAGCTATCATGCTCACCTTCGATCAGTTGCCGGAAGCGGTCCTGTCTCAGAGTCCACCGCCTCTGCAGATCAGCACTTCTGAGGAGAGGAAACGTTTGGCTCTCGACAAGGGTATCGACCAGGTCATCGAAATCCCTTTCACTCATACACTCTCACAACTTGACGCGCGAGATTTCGTGGTGCGCGAGTTACTCGGGCGCATTCATCCCGATATGGTTTGGGTGGGAAATGACTTCCGATTCGGCCGAGGTGCGCAAGCTGATGCGGAAACCCTTGCCGATCTGGGTGTAGAGTTCGGCTTTGAAGTCAACGCTCTTGAACTTGCCCTTGAAAATGGTGAGAAGATCAGCTCCTCCGCGATTCGTCGGACACTTAAGGACGGTGATGTCGAGCGAGCCGCAGCTCTTCTCGGCAGGCCTTATCGTATCTCCGGAGTCGTATCACGCAACCGCGGGATCGGCAAAAAGCACGGTATACCTACCGCCAATCTCAGCGACCTTACATCCTATGCGCTCATCGGTGATGGAGTGTATAAAGGTAGCGTCACGACGCACGACGATACCGTCTATCCCGCAGCGATCTTTGTCGGCGTTCCTTCAAATTCAGCTGATGGAACGCGTGTCCTCGAGGCACACCTTCTGGAGTTCGATGGCGAGCTTGTCGATACCCCTATCATCGTTGAGTTCCACACGCGCCTACGCGATAATATCGTGGCCTCGGCAGAGGACAAGCTGTTCAAAATCATTTCAAATACCGTTGACGACCTCGCAAAACAATGACTTTGCAAAATATTATATCTGCGCTAAAATGAGGGACACGATCAGGGGCGACGTGTCATGAACTGAACCGAGGAGGGTCTTATGAGTGTTCCCGAGCTTACCAACGAACAGCGCGTAGAATACCTGAAGAAAGCAGCACAACAGCGGGTCAAGCGCGCCGCATTTCGCGAGGAGCTTAAAGAAGGAAAAGTAAGCCTTGCTGAGGCTCTCGATCGCTGCGACGATCCCGTGATAGGTCGTCTTCATGTTCGTCTCCTCATAGAATCCCTACCACGCTGTGGCAAAGCCAAAGCACAAAAGATCATGGAGGAGATCGGTATTTCCGAGAGTCGTCGCGTCCAAGGACTGGGTATCCGTCAGCGCGCGCAGCTTCTCGAAATGCTGGGATGATCGCTTGTCGCGCTCAGGCAATCTCTTTGTAATATCAGGTCCATCAGGTGACGGTAAAGGCACGATTCTGCGCGAAGTATTAGAACAGATCGATGACGGGTGGTATTCGATCTCGGTCACCACACGTGACCCAAGATTCAATGAGACCGAAGGCGAGGACTACTATTTCGTCGATGATGCACGCTTTGATGAACTGGTGCGGACCGATGGTCTGCTCGAGTGGGCACCGGTCCATACGAAGCGGTATGGTACACCGCGCGCTCCGATCCAGACCCACATAGATAACGGTGAGCAGGTGCTCCTCGATATCGATGTCGCCGGCGCTTTGCAGATCAAGGAATCGATGCCTGAATGCGTCATGGTCTTTATCGAACCACCATCGATGGAGATACTCGAAGCACGGCTGAGGGGACGTGGAACTGACAGTGAAGAGCAGATCGGTCACCGTCTGAGTGAAGCGGTTAATGAATTATCGCTTAAATCACGCTATAATTACACGGTTGTAAACGATGAATTAGAGCATGCAGTGACCCAAGTAGTCGATATCGTCGACACGCATGCCTCGGATAAGGAGAATGAAGACCATGTCTGTAGTGCAACCTGAAATAGATACCCTTCTCAGCAAAGTGGACTCCAAGTTCACGCTGTGCACGCTCAGTGCCAAGCGAGCTCGTCAGATCAACGATATGATCCATGGCGCGCGCGATCAGGCGCTCAACGTGATGGCCTATGGTGAGATCTCGAAGCTGCAAAGCGCAAAACCACTGTCGCTTTCCATGGAAGAGATCGCCAAAGGTGACATTGCATCGGTAGACCCAAGCGAACTCGATCTTGAGGTCGATGAGGCCGGTGTGAAGGCGATCGCCGAGGATTTCGAATCAGATCAGGAAACACTCATCGAGGAATAACCTCACGTGAATGCCCACGTCTGCTTTGTTTCTTATCATGAACTGGGATTGAAGGGGAAGAACCGCTCGGTATTTACCCGCTGCCTCCAGGATAATATCTCCTTTTTATTGGGACCGCGCTATCCAGTCCGACGTATCCAGGGACGCATCCTGGTCGATGTCGCACCTGATGCGGATATGTATGAGATCGCACAGCGTATCGCGCTTATCCCTGGAGTAGCCAATGTCACTCCGTCCTTTGTCGTGGGTCGAGATCTTGATGAGATCTATCATGTCACATTGCGCGAGCTCAAGGCATTGCCCCTGGCGCCCGAGACCTTTCGCATAACAGCTAAACGTTCGAATACCGACTTCGAGATGACCAGTCAACAGATCAATGAGCAGGTGGGGTCGTTCATCGTGGAGAACACCGATCTGCGGGTCGATCTCTCAGAACCGGATGTCAACATCCGTGTGACCATCGTGGGAGGGCAAACCTATATCGCTCTGACCAAGATCGAAGGGGCCGGTGGACTTCCCGTCGGTAGTAGCGGAAAGCTTGTCTCCTTGATCTCGGGTGGGATCGATAGCCCGGTCGCCACCTGGCGTATGATACGCCGTGGTGCCGTGTGCATCGGTCTGCACTTCTCGGGGGCACCTGAACTCAGCGACGCTTCGACTCGTCAAGTCTTTGATATCGGCGAGGTACTGGCACACACAGGAGGCCTTGGACGCATCTATTCGGTTCCATTCGGGCAGATCCAGCGCGAGATCGCATCGCTCGTCTACCCAGATCTACGCATCTTGATCTATCGTCGCGTGATGATTGCGGTTGCCGAGGCGTTGGCGCGCATCGAAAGTGCGCAAGCACTGGTGACGGGTGAATCGCTCGGACAGGTCGCCTCGCAGACGCTTGAGAACCTGATCGCGACCAGTGACGGGACAAATATCACGATTTTTCGCCCTCTGATCGGAGATGATAAGCATGACATCGTGGCGTTGGCAAAACGCATCGATACGTTCGAACTCTCCTCCCAGGCGATAGACGACTGTTGTACGTTATTCATGCCGCGCACTCCCGAGACACATGTCAAGATAGAACGTATACGCGAAGCATGCGCTCAGCTTGATATCGACTCCTATATTGCGCGCTGTATCGATACGATGAGCTGGCGCGATTATCCCTGTAACCATTACCAAGCACCGAAAACCTTGCTAAAATAGCATCCTTGACCGTCGTCATCTCGAAGTTGGAGGAATGATATGACGCACGATAAGATGGCGCACGATAAGCTCGTCCTCTTGGGAGTGACCGGTGGGATCGCTGCCTACAAGGCGGCTGAATTGGTCCGACTTCTGCAAAAGTGTGGACATCAGGTAAAAGTGGTCATGACCGAACATGCACAGGAATTCGTCGGCGCGACTACGTTTCGTGCACTGAGCGGACATGAGGTCGCACTCGATCTGTTCGAAGACCCAGATAAGCCTATCCATCACATCAGCTTGGCACAGGAACCCGATTGTTTCGTAATCGCACCTGCAACAGCCAATGTCATCGCAAAGATCGCTCAAGGGGTCGCTGACGATCTGTTGACTACGACCGCATTGGCCTATCAAGGTCCTCTTGTGGTAGCTCCCGCCATGAACGAAGCTATGCTCGATGATGAGGCAACGCAGGAGAATCTCGCGCT
>WQXV01000085.1 GCA_009781565.1 Actinomycetes bacterium | reverse complement strand
GGATGAACAAGGACAACACATGCCTGTAAAGATCGCCGATAACCTACCAGCTGCGCAGACACTTGCCAACGAGAACGTGTTCGTGATGACCGATACACGCGCGGAGACGCAGGACGTGCGCCCGCTTCGTATCCTCGTGCTTAATTTGATGCCGACCAAGATCACGACCGAGACGCAACTGTTGCGTGCCCTGTCCAACTCGCCGCTGCAGAGCGAGGTGCGCTTCATCCAGACCGCGAGCTATCATCCGACGCATACCGACACCCAGCATCTGGATGTGTTCTATCGCACCTTCGAGCAGGCGCGCGAGGAGAAGTGGGACGGTCTGATCATCACCGGAGCGCCGGTCGAGAATATGCGCTTCGAGGATGTCGCCTACTGGGACGAGCTGGTCGAGATCATGGATTGGGCTGACGAGAATGTCTTTAGCACCCTGTTCATCTGCTGGGGTGCGCAAGCAGGTCTCTATCATCACTATGGTATCGACAAGGAGCCGCTGGGTCATAAGGTGTTCGGCTCGTTTTTGCACACCGTGACCGATGCGAAGAACAAGTTGACCCGCGGTTTCGATGACGCGTTCTGGGCTCCCCACAGTCGTCATACGACGGTCGATGAGCAGGCGATCATCAACGAGCCGCGTCTGGAGCTGCTCGCCTCAAGTGATGAGGCAGGAGCGTATCTTGCCGCCTCCCCTGATGGTCGTCGTGTCTTCGTGACTGGACACAGTGAATACGATTCCGATACCCTGCGCCAAGAATACGAGCGCGATATCGCCGCAGGTAAGAAGATCGATATCCCGATCAACTACTTTCCCGATGACGACCCCTCCCGTGAACCGCATGTGCGTTGGCGTGCCCACTCGAACCTGCTGTTCACCAACTGGCTCAACTACTGTGTCTATCAAGAGACGCCCTACGATCTTGACGAGATCAGCCGTACCACCAAGCTGATGAGCGAGAAAACTGTAAAATAACTGTTGACGCGGAGAGCATGCGGGGTATGTGAACACGCGCAGTTACGCAGCCACGCAATATCTTTCATTAATGAAGTAGTCACGTGGCGAGTATGTTCGAGCATGGAACGTACCCCGCGTGGTAGGCCGCGTCGATGATTATGTTTCTAGCATCATAAGGAACGGGAGCGCGACGAGAAACGCAACGACCAGCGCTGCGGTGATTATCATCAGCCACTTGCCGATCGGATTGCCCACATTGGTGGTCCATCCCATGCCCACACGTTTCTGAACGAAAAGTGAGGGATCCTCGGGGTTGTTGTAGAACGTCCCCCACAAGATCCAGTGCTCATCATCCTCTGCGACGTCTCCTTCAATAACATGTCCGTCGATGGAGGTCGCGGTTACCGCTTTCTGACGCTCGCCCAAGCGATACCCTCCTTGCCCGATGGCAAAGAGCAGATAGACCATGACGACCAGGACGAAGACCAACAAGGCGATGCTTGCCCAGAGACTGAATAGCGCGGAGAGCATCCCCAGTATCGAGAGCTGGGCGCCTGCCATCATCAGTATCATCGCAAGTCCCAACCAGAACATCATCTTTCCCATAGCGATCTGGAAGGTGCGATTGTTGCGAAGCCCGCGCACGATGTTGGGATCGTCGGTCTGTCGCTTCGCACGATTGATCATCAATCCGATGAAAGCGAAGAGCGCGGTCAGAGCCAAGAGGATCAGAGGCATCGTAAAGACCGTCCCCATCGTCTTCTCAGCATACGAGATGACCGTTCCATCCAGATCGATGTTTTGGGGGATCATATCAGGAAGTGAGGGGTATTTGATCCACGATATCACCGTGATCGCTGCGATCGGGATCAGATAGGTGAGATACCACCACGGGCTGAACAGAGCCCGCTCATCGGTAAGAGGTACCACTTGCGCCGAACTCACCGTCGATATCGTCCAGTCACTTTGGCGTTTGAACTCCTTGACCTGATGATAGGCGCGGATGTAGAACACGTAGGATATGACCATGAACAAGAAGATGAGGCCCACGCTGACCAGTGCTGCGACTTCTTCGCGCATGTGAAAGAGCGGCCATATACCGAGAGCCATTAAGATCGCACCGAATACAAGGTTTCCCCACACGTATTGTTGCCGGACCATGCTGAGCAGCGCGCTGCCATATTGTTCTTGGGGAACCGCGATACCGAACGCGATCGACTTTTTGGTGTAGTAGGGCAGGAGTGCTGCTGATCCTACGACCAGGAGCCAACAAAACCCCATGATCCCCACAATGAAGGCGATACTATAATCCATCATCGACCCCTCCCTATCCGATACTCTCATCCCAGAGACGATCCATCATCTGGTGATACTGTTCTTTGTCGATATCACGTGCGCGCAATTCGATCACGATTGGTAGGAGTACCTTCTCGAATTGAGCCATGCCTTCCTTATCGAGCTTGGGAGGCTTGCCGACCACCGCACCCTGGTTGCGGGTGAGCTCGATATAGCCCTCATCGGCCAAGATCCCATAGACCTTGCGCACGGTATGCAGGTTGATCCCCAGATCGCTGCCCAGATCGCGTACTGAGGCGAGCCGCTCGCCCTCCTTGATCTGTCCTGAGAGGATCCCGGCGATCAGTGCCGTCTTGAGCTGTTGGTAGATGGGCACGCTGCTGCGTGCATCGATCGAGATGATCATGAGGTGCTCCCTTCATCGACCGCGTGGATCCATGCGGCGACCTCATCCATGAGCCCCTCATCGACGTGGCCTGCTACCTTATAGTCTTTCAAGGTCCCGTATTGATGGGAGGTGGTGAACACATGGTTGAGCCCAGGATAGACCTTGAGTTTTGCCTGAGGATTATCCGCGAGCAGCTCATGGAAGGGCTCGAAGTCCTTGTCGACCTTGACTTGGAAGTCCTTCTCACCTTGAAACACGAAGATTGGCTTGGTCATCTGCGGCAGGTAGTTGCTGGGGGGATGGGCTTCCATATCCTTGAAGTAATAGCCGGTCGTGCCACCCATCATCTTGAGACCCTTCGATTCCTCGAGGCTCATCGTGTCGAGCTGCGCAAACTTCTCGAAGATCTTGTCGACCTGTTTGCCAGCAAGCCACCGGATGGGTCCGCGGTAAC
The DNA here is from genome assembly GCA_009781565.1 of Actinomycetes bacterium. GTDB lineage: Bacteria > Actinomycetota > Coriobacteriia > WRKU01 > WRKU01 > WRDL01. Next base: position 2,161 of record WQXV01000085.1, on the reverse strand, counting down.
GCTCGAGCATCTCATCGCTCTGATCTTTGAGAATGGTGCGCAGCATGCGGGTCGAACCAGCCGCTATGATCAGTCCGTCGAAATTGCCACCCTCGGCATCGATACGTGGAGCCAGCATACCGCCCTGACTGTGCCCGAAGATGAAGATCTTGCCGATGCGGGGATCGGCACGCAGCATATCGGCTGCAAAGATAGCATCTTCGATCGATTCGTCCCACACGGTGATCCCAAGTTTCACCATCTTGCGAGCATGCACGAACGAGCGCTTGTCGTAGCGGATCGTGGCAATACCGCGTTGGGCGAGTGCAGCGGCGATGTCTTTGAAGGGAGTCAGTGCCTTGACCTTCGAATCCATGTTGGTCGAACCAGAGCCCTGCACCAATACCACGGCGGGAATATGGTGAGTCGGGCTGTCAGGCAAAGTCAGTATGCCGTTTAGAGGGAAGGGTGTCCCCTCACCGATGACGATCTTCTCTTCGATCATTGCTGGTCCTTTCCTCTGCCAAGTGCAACTAACCGATCGTGTTGTTCTAGCTGTTATAGTTGTACTATAACACATATAACACAGCTACAAACCATGTAGGTATGATTTGTCGAGAACGTGTAGGAATCATGTAACCGGTGTGCGGCTCGTCTTTCGCCCCACTCTTCGCATAGAATCAAGGCGTCTTACAACCTACAAGGAAGGAAGAAACATGGACATGAGCACAGGACAAGATCTTTTCCGTAACTTCATCATGGAAGGTGTGTTGCCAGGAAAAGAGGCAGAGGCTGAAGAGCTTCTCAAAGAAGGATTCGCACGTCAGGAAGCGGGAACCTTTGACAAGGATTATGTCGACGAGGTCATCCCGAAGTACTCCGAGATCCTTCACCCTGATCGCCTCGACAGCTTCAAGCTTGCTGCCGAGCATATCCTCTCTACGCTCTCAACGATCTAGAGAAGCAATCACTGCGCTGCGCATAGGTAGCGCAGCAAACAAGTACGTACGAAAAGGTGGGGTTCAGTCCCCACCTTTTTTGTCTCTTAATTATGTCTCTCTAGAATGACAGGGCATCGATCAATACAACTGATCGGTCGTTACGAGAATCCGGTCGCTGCACGCAAGTTAGGATGCTTCAACGACCGAGAAGAACAAACCCTTACCGAAGTCAGTCGACCTAATGGTGCTTTTTGCCAACGCGACACCATCATCAGTTCCGGTGACCTCAAATACCATACCACCGCCTGCTGTCTCGATGAAGGTGAATGACCCATCATCCGCATCATAGGACTCGAGTGTTTCGCGGACACGATCGGCCAACAGCGGGCTTCGTACCAGGATCCTCATGATCGGTCCTTTCTCAGATCGATGACCCGCGTTCCCGCGAACAGGTCGAAGCCTGAGCGCCTCTCCTCATTGGCAAAAGCAGTCAGGCACATGAAGATGAACGGAACCGCAGAGAGCAGATAGATCGATGACATCTTGACCAGCGTGCGCAAGATGTAGCGCAGCGAACGCACCAAACCGCTGTCGCTCTCCTTGTCCGGCTCGACCCGCATCCGAAAGATCAGTTTGCCGATGGTCGCACGAAACAGTATCAACATCACCGACTCATAGACAGTAGCAATACCCAAGGTGTAGAGGAACGCGACTTGATAGAGTCTCATGCGTTCGAGCACCAAAGGATCGGTCCGCTCCAACCCTATGACCGCATCCTGCATCTGCAGATATCCAGGCCAATCGGGTAGGCCGAAAAACGTGAAGACCAACTGGCAAAGCAAGGTCACCACGATCAGATCGACGATCAGCGCAAGAAAACGATTGCGCAAGAATCCCTTGTCGGTGTTGTCCTTGAATCTATCAAGAGCGGTATTGGTCTCTTTGGGTGTTTCTTGCGCCATGGATAATCTCTTTCAAGAGGATCCCCACCTGAGAAGACAGGGATCCTCTAGTTTCGTGCTACCAAATTACTGATCAACAAAGAACGGTGCTACCAGCGATAAAACGCTACCGCAAGGTCTTGTCGATCGTCTTTCCATCAAGGTTCTCGTAGGCCTCTTCGCCTTCGATGCCCTCTTCCATCCTCACATTGACGGTATCCCAGGCACGAATGAAGGGGAGCCAGATCATGAATGCGATAGCGAATGAGATGACCTGGCCGACCACTGCCATGAGCTTGT